>NZ_JAPMOU010000032.1 GCF_028858535.1 Spartinivicinus poritis | reverse complement strand
TTCAAATCCTCTCATAACAGTGGATTATACACATGATGCTGTATTATTGAACCTAGAAATGATTCGCGACTGGTATACTAAGGCAAAAATAAGAGTTTTTTTAGCTGATAATAACTTAGTCTTATGCATTATTTTACCATCCTTGACACTGATGAAATTTTTTTAGAATTTATTTAGTGGCAAGGTTAATTGTTGCTCAGGTGAACTAATAAATAAATTACATCCTCTTACAGATAGTAAAACATATATACATACAATTTGTGCAAGCAGTAATTGAATTTTCAGCTCAACTTGAGAAGTTCAAACTTGATAGAAAAAATTAACCTTTGTACTGTCATTTAGCTATCTAATGAATATATGTTTATTACTCTATATTAGCTACAATAAAAAGGATTTTATCAACAACTGAGTGCTTAGTTAGCGCAGAATATTTTTAAATTTTATAGCTACACACAATACGAATGGTTTTTAGGCTAGTCTGGTATAAACCTATTAATATCAACACCTTGTAATCTTCCATGTTTGGTGCGTTTATCATAATTGATATCTCGTTGATTATATTTTTTAATAACCTGATGCCCTTTATTATTGGCAGCGGTTTCTAAAGTTTTACAGTTATTGAAACTGCCAAGGCCTAATAAGGCTTTCTCAATATCCCTTGCTGCAAACAAACCAGAATCTTTATGGCCTTGCTCATGTTTCAGTAAAACCTGGTAATAATTATTAAAGGCTTTTCGAATAGATGGGTTAACTGTAAAGTTATCAGGAATTCTTGGCATGGTATAAGAAACATCCAACGAAGTTGATACAGAAGTAATCTTGCAGCTGTTGCCATCATTCCACCATTTAAAACGCCACTTAACATACCAGGCAGTATAACCTTTGTAACGAACACCATTTTTTAAGATAGGTGTTCTGTCATTCATTTCCTTTTCAATTTCTTTAAAAGACTTAGGGTAAATGTCATAAAATTTATAGCTAATTGACACATTGGGTTCAGCTTGTAGCTGTAGTGTCGAACATAAAAACACAAAAGGTAAATACTTGTTCATTGTACTGGTGGTGCTCATGTATATGTTGATACCAGACTGTAAATATAGCCAAAGCGAATGGTTCATGAGTGGGTATCAAATGAAGAAGGCTCATAAATGTGCGAGTAATAGGTGATTTTTACCATATCATGTATAAGCCGTTGTAGGTATTTTAGAGGAGTTAAATAAATAAAAACAAGGAGGAAGCGATGCACTTATTCCGTAATCATCTACTTTATCAGCACCTATCCAGGTGCCCATTCCAACAGCTATCTAAGCGCTTGTATTTAGTCGTTACGTTATTGATCAGTTTACTGCTAGTGGGAGCATCCAGTAGTGCCTTATCGGCTAATAAAGGGATTAAAGAGGAAGCCCGTCGAGTTATCTTTGTCGGCAATAACTGGGAGGGGATGATTGATGTTATCGATGCTGAAACATACGCCAAATTAGGACGTATCAATGGTGTTCCAGATAAAAGGGAGCGAATGAGGGAGATTATTTTTAACCCAATAAAGCTGTTGGCTTTCCAGGCAATCCGACATTTTATTGGTGAAGGTCATGACCAGCTTGTGGACGACATGTATAGTACAAGAGATGGGCGGCTGCTAATAGTATCCCGGCCCAGTTTTGCAGATGTAGTTGGCATTGATATCGCTACCAATGAAATAGCCTGGCGTTTTGCTGTTAAAGGTATTCGTTCAGACCATATGGCATTATCTCCGGATGGCACTCAGGTGGCTGTTTCTGCTTCAACGGGTAAAGTGGTTCATATACTGGATGTGGAAACCGGTGAAGAATTAGGGCAGTTTCCAAGTGGTGACTCACCCCATGAGAATGTTTACTCCAAAGATGGCAGTAAAATATATCACGCCAGTATCGGTATGGTATTTACACCTCTGGATGAGTATTTTCTGGACTTTACTAAGGGTAAACGCACATTTCAGGTTGTTGATACCAGGTCGCTAAAAATTATTAAGCAATTCAATATGGCGGATAAGTTAAAAGAGGCAGGTTTACATGGCTTGAGCCCAGCTATCCGTCCGATGGCTCATTCACCTGATGAACGTTTCTTTTATTTTCAATTATCATTTCTTCACGGCTTCGTTGAATATGATATGCAGGAGGACATAATAACCCGGATGGCACAGTTGCCTAACCTGGTGCCTGCTATGCCAATCAACCAGTATGTTAATGACTCGGCCCATCACGGTATTGCAATGAACAGTGCCGGTGACACTTTATGTGTGGCAGGTACCATGGATGATTATGTCGCACTGGTGAACCGTAATACGTTTGAATATCAGCTGCTGACTGGCTTGGGGAAAAAGCCTTATTGGGTTACCAGTGATCAAGCTGGAGAAAATTGCTATATTTCCTGGAGTGAGACCGATCAAATGTCTGTAATAAATTACAAGACAGGAGAAGAGGTTGTTCGTATTGATGTGGGGGATCACCCGCAACGAATTCGTGAAGGTTATGTGCCAATAGACTGGAAGGTACTATTTTTGTAACTAAAGCGAAATCTCTTTTTACAGGAATATACCCATTATGAATGATTTTTAGGTGTAAAAATAAAGTGGTATATACTCACAGCGAAGGGTTATTTAGGCGAGGCCACCAAGTGATGAAGCCCCAGGAGTTTAGATAAGCTAAATGACTGGGGTGAAGAGCGACGGTAACAAAGCCTAAAAATCATTCGCGAAGAGTATAATCAAAGGATTGAACTGCTTATGACCATAACGGTTGGGCTAACCCACCACACAGAATATCAATATGATAAAGCTGTGAGCATGTCTCCCCATGTTTTTCGGTTGCGTCCTGCACCTCATAGTCGCACCCTGATTAAAAGCTATTCTTTGAAAATATTTCCTGAAAAACACTTTATTAATTGGCAGCAGGATCCGTTTGGTAATTATTTGGCTCGGGTGGTATTTCTAGAACAAACTCGTCAATTCTGGTTTACCGTCGACCTGGTTGCTGATATGACGGTAATTAACCCGTTTGATTTTTTTCTAGAATCTTATGCAGACAATTTTCCCTTTGATTATGAACGACAGCTTAAGCATGACCTGTTGCCCTATCTGAAAACAGAACCCGCTTCTAAGGCATTTCAAACGTTGATTGACTCTGTAAAACCAAAGGAAGAACTGGTTACAGTGGACTTTTTAGTGGCAGTCAACCAGGCCGTTTTTAAGTCCATTGGTTACAACATACGGCTAGAGCCGGGTATTCAATCAGTGGATGAAACCTTAAAGCGAAAAATCGGCTCATGCCGGGATTCTGCCTGGTTATTAGTTCATCTGTTTCGTCAAATGGGGTTAGCTGCTCGGTTTGTCTCTGGCTATTTAGTGCAGTTAACAGCCGATGAAAAGTCGTTAGATGGCCCCAGTGGTCCAGAGCAGGACTTTACTGACCTCCATGCCTGGGCTGAAGTGTATGTGCCAGGGGCTGGATGGATAGGACTGGACCCAACCTCAGGATTATTTGCTGGTGAAGGGCATATTCCTCTGGCTTGCACCCCAGAGCCAGCCTCTGCTGCGCCAGTCACAGGCAATATTGATGAATGTGAAGCAGAGTTGAGCTTTCTTAATAAAGTCACTCGCATCCATGAAACACCACGGGTCACCAAACCTTACTCTGATCAGCAGTGGCTAGCTATTAACCAGCTGGGTGAAAAGGTTGATACACAATTAAGGGAGCTTGGGGTTGAGTTAACGATGGGAGGAGAGCCCACGTTTATTTCTATTGATGATATGGAAAGCCCGCAGTGGAACACGGAAGCAGATGGCCTGGAAAAGCGACAACTGGCGCATAACCTGTTTATGCAGTTGGAGCAAACCTTTGCCAAGGGAAGTTTACGTCATTATGGGCAGGGTAAATGGTATCCAGGTGAATCTTTACCTCGCTGGCAGTATGCCTGTTATTGGCGCAAAGACGGGAAAGCCATTTGGCAGAACCCTAAGCTTCAGGCAGATTTTAACCAGCCAGGCGATTACACAGAAGCGAGTGCCCAAGCATTTGCGCAACAGTTGATCTGCCAGCTGGGCTTAACTGAACAGGTGTTGGTAACGGCGTATGAAGATGTGCTGTATCACTTATGGCAAGAAGGGTGTTTGCCTGAAACTGTTTCACCCAAGCAGCCGGAGCTGCTCCAGGCAATGACCCGTAAAGGTTTCTTACAAAAAATGGAACGAGGCCTGGATAAGCCTGCAGGCTATGTGATTCCAGTACAGTGGGATTACCAGTTTGATGGCTGGCAGAGCTGTGTATGGTGTTTTAAGCGAGGTTACTGTTTTCTACTACCAGGTGACTCCCCCATAGGTTATCGGCTTCCCTTGGAAAGCCTGGGGGAGGCCGACTCAATAGAGGACAGAGACCCTGCTGATATTCCGCCAGAATACAGCGAAATCATTGGTAAGCAGCGAGGTTATGTTGGCAATCGGTTGCTTAAAACCGCGCTAAGTGTCGAGGTTCGTGATGGCAAACTCTATGTTTTTATGCCACCCCTCAGTTATTCCGAGCATTATTTGCAGTTGATACAAGCGGTGGAATGCGCCGCAGAAGCCTGTCAGCAGCCCGTTTTGCTGGAAGGCTACCCGCCGCCACCCGATAGCCGTCTGGAAAAATTTGCAGTCACACCAGACCCAGGTGTTATTGAGGTCAATGTTCAGCCTGCTTACAGCTGGCAGCAGTTGGTTGAGAACACCCAAACGCTTTATGCTCTGGCCAAACAGGCCCGCCTGGGTACAGATAAGTTTATGTTGGATGGTCGCCATACTGGCACGGGCGGAGGGAACCATGTCACCCTGGGTGGACCAACCCCAATGCAAAGCCCTTTCTTACGCAGGCCTGATGTACTGCGCAGCTTTATTACCTATTGGCAGCATCATCCTGGTCTTTCCTACTTGTTTTCCAGCTTATTTATTGGCCCTACCAGCCAGGCACCTAGGGTGGATGAGGCCCGTGATGAGCTGCTTTATGAGCTGGAAATTGCTTTTTCCCATATGCCTGAAGGAGAGGTACCCGCTCCATGGCTGGTAGACCGTTTGCTACGTCATTTACTGGTAGACCTAACGGGCAACACTCATCGTACGGAATTTTGCATTGATAAGTTGTATTCGCCTGATTCGGCTGCTGGCCGGTTAGGCTTGGTTGAGTTTCGTGGTTTTGAAATGCCGCCTCATCCCAGAATGAGCCTGATGCAAATGCTGTTGTTACGAACGTTGTTGGCTTGGTTTTGGCTGAAGCCCTATCACAAACCGCTGATTCGTTGGGGGACAGAGCTGCATGACAAGTTTTTATTGCCCCACTTTGTTAAGCAAGATATGGAAGAGATCTGCCAGGATTTACAGCAAGCAGGCTATAACATCCAGCTTGAATGGTTTGCGCCGTTTTTTGAGTTTCGGTTTCCGCTGTGTGGTTCCAGAGAAATTGACCATATTCACCTTGAGCTAAGAACCGCTATCGAGCCCTGGCATGTACTGGGAGAAGAAGCTACTTCACAAGGCACTGCCAGGTTTGTTGATTCGTCACTGGAGCGTGTGCAGTTACGAGTCAACAATATTCCGAAAGATCGTTACATTATTGCCTGTAATGGACGTCGAGTACCTTTGCATCATACGCCAACCAAGGGGGAGGCTGTGGCGGGTATTCGCTATAAAGCTTGGCAGCCTGCCTCCGGCTTGCACCCTACTATTGGAGTGCATGCACCACTGGTGTTTGATGTGTTCGATAGTTGGTCTGGACGATCAGTCGGGGGCTTTACCTATCATGTATCTCATCCAGGTGGTCGCTCTTTTGAGGTGTTTCCAGTTAATGCTTTTGAGGCAGAAGGGCGGCGGATTGCCCGATTCTGGAGTCACGGCCATACTCCTCCTTATGCACCACAACAAGAAAAACAGCAGCAAAATAGCTCTTTGTCGATGGCGAGCAAAATTAAACGTCAGTTGAGTCCTCATCCGGCAAGAGCGGACTTCACTTTACCCAAAGATGAGCGGATAAATACTGACTATCCTAATACTTTGGATTTACGACGACCTTCCAATTAATAAAGGCAGGCAGAATAGTGGATATAACCCAAGGGGTGTTAGACCCCGCGAGCTTGCCAGAATGGATGTCGCAATACCTGGTTCAGCACCCTGGCAAGGATGTAGCTGCTTTTCATTATCTACAGCACCTTAGTAGTGGGGATATTAATCACCGTGCCACTGAAATTAAGCGTTTATTGCTTAACAGTGGTTTTGTTGAAGGTGGAGGTAAGCGCTCATGGCAGCTGGATCCTTTGCCTTGGCTTGTGCCAGAAGCTGAGTGGCAGCAACTGGAACAAGGCGTAATTCAACGAGCCCGTCTGCTTGATGCGATTCTTCGTGATTTGCAGGGGGCTAGAGGGTTGTTAACCCAACGGCTGGTGGTGGCTGAGCAGTTGTTTGCTCATTCAGAATATTTGCGTGAACGCTATAGCTTACCTGTTGATGAGACAGGGTTGTTTTTAGTCGCTATGGATATTGGCCGAGACCATAACGGCCAGTTTTATCTGTTAAATGACTACTGCCAGGTGCCTGAAGGACTTGGGGTGTTATTGGAGCATCGGATTATTGCTCGGCGGATTATGAGTGAAGAGTTTGCCGAGTGCCAGGTTGAACGTATTGCAGATTTTTTTCATCACCTGCAACAGGCCATTAGCCAATCTACATTGACGCTTAGGGATCCTCGGGTGGTCATTCTCACTAGTGGCCCAGACGACCCTTACTATTCTGAGCATGCCTTTTTAGCCACTTATCTTGGTTACACGCTGGTTCGCAGTGCTGATTTGACGGTACGTAAAGGCAAAGTCTGGTTAAAGTCGCTGGATGGCCTGAAAAAAGTGAATGTGATTCTGCGCTGGATAGATGATCGCTTCCTGGACACGCTAGAGCAGTCGGACTTTTCCCAAAAGGGAATACCAGGGTTGTTGCAAGCGGTGCGCTCGCAAACAGTAAAGCTGCTTAATCCGTTTGGTAACGGTGTATTAATGACGCCGGCAGTTAGAAACCATGCTGCCCAGATTGCTCAGTATTTGTTAGGAGAGCAGTTGCTTTTAACCGAGCCTGAAACAGTAGCTGCTACGGCACTAGCAGAGGCGGATTGGCCAGGTTATGAGCTTTGTCGCTACTGGGGTTCTACAGAAAAGCTGGATGGGGAGTTGGAGTCAGATGAAATTCGGTCAGTCATTAATGCCACTCCTGAGCAAGTGTTTTTTCAACGTAAAGTTAATCTGACTGAAGCGCCTTTTTGGCAGCATAAACAGCTGCATGCAAAGCCTATGTTTTTACGTTGTTTTGCTCTGGTGCATCAAGGTGAAATCAGTGTTTTACCCTCAGCACTTTGCATGTCTCATTCGATGGATAACAATATCCTGATCAAAGATACCTGGGTGCAAACCCGGTCTCCTACCGAGTTGGCGCCAGTGTTACCCAAGTCACTACGTAAGACTTCAGACCTGGCATTGGTGGAAGGGCTTATCCCCAGCCGTACGGCTGAAAACCTGTTTTGGTTGGGTAGCTATCTTGAGCGTTGTGAAGATGTCTGTCGGCTATTAAGGTTGTTTATTGATTTATTTACGGAGCTGGCTATTTATCCGGATGCTAAAAGTCGAATTGCCATTGCCCGAATTAAATCAGCTATTGAGCAGCAACTATTACTTTATCCCTATAAAAGTGAATCTTTGCTGGAAACGGATACAACGACTTCTGCCTGTAAACAGTTAGCCCATCAATGTATTTACAGCCTTGAAATCACTGGCAGCTTGCACAGTACGCTCAGTGCTTTACTGGGCTCTACCATGCAGGTAAGAGAGTTGTTGTCTTATGATAGTCTGCGAATTGTCGAGAGCCTGGAAGTAGAAGCCCGGCGGCTAAAAAAAGAAGCTTCTTTTGTCGCTACTCATATGCTTCAGTCCATGCTGGATCGTGTCATTGGCTTGCTAATGGCATTTAACGGCTCGGTGGTGGACAGTATTTCTAACAGCAATGGCTGGTTTGTGCTGGATATTGGTCGGCGCCTGGAGCGCAGTACGCAGCTAGCCAGTATGGTGGCAGCATTGCTGTGTGATGAGCTGCCTGAAGCTCAGCAGCAAAGCCTGTTGGAAGCAGTGCTGGTGGCTCAGGTTAGTTCGATTACTCATCGTCGGCGTTATCGGATGTATCAGGGGGTGGATACAGGTATTGAGCTGCTATTGTTGGATGCTGAATACCCTAGGTCGCTGGCATTTCAGGTGAAAAAGCTGACTTCATTATGTAAGTGGCTGCCGAGTAAAAGTAATCCTGGCTTTATGAGTATTACGGAAAAAGCGTTATTGAGGCTGTTTGCAGACTGCAATTTAATTGATAGGCATCAGTTGTGTCAGGTAGAAGATGGAAGTCGTTTACAGCTGCAGCAGCTAATGCAAGTCGCTAAACAACACCTGGAGGCTTTTAAAGAAATACTCCAGGTGCAGTATTTTTCTCACACTAAAACGGCCCATAAACTTAATTGGTCAACTGATCCTGTGGGGCAGCTATGAAATATCAGATTAAGCATGTCACCACCTACCAATACAACGACAAGGTCAGCCTTAGTCAAAACCATGCTCGGTTAACCCCGCAAACGAATCAATATCAACGCTGTTTGAGTCATCAATTGGAAATTACGCCTAATGCTGATTATTTAGTGTATTTTCAGGATTATTTTAATAACCAGGTATCAGTGTTTGAGGTGCCCACCATGCATGAGCAAATGGTGGTAACTGCTAGCAGTGAAGTTGAGATTTTAGCGCCGCCCCAGTCATTGGCTGACCCACAATTAACGTGGGAACAAACGCGTGATCAACTCCAGCAGCCTATTAATTTGGCAAGCTTACAAGCAGCTGAATTTTGCTTGCCTACCTTTGCCACCCAACCCAATGCGGAGTTAAGGGATTATGCTGGTCAGTCGTTTGCCCCTGGGCAGCTAATTGTGGCTGGCTGTGAAGATTTAATGGCCCGTATTTTTAATGAGTTTACCTTTGACCCTGCATTTTCCACGACAAATACGCCAGTAAGTGAGGTATTTGAGCATAAACGAGGTGTCTGTCAGGACTTTGCTCACCTGGCTCTGAGTTGCTTGCGCAGCCTTGGTTTAGCGGCCCGTTATGTCAGTGGTTATATCGAAACCCTACCGCCACCAGGCCAGGTAAAACTTGAAGGTGCTGATGCCACCCATGCCTGGATTGCATTGTATGTACCCGACTGGGGCTGGCTAGACTTCGACCCCACCAACAACCTGCAACCCACCGAGCAACATGTCACCCTGGCAATCGGCCGGGATTTTTGGGATGTAACACCGCTAAAAGGCATTATGTTCGGTGGTGGCAGCCATCAATTGCAAGTCGCTGTGGATATGAAAAGGGTAGTGGATTAGTCTAGTACTAAGTCCTTAGCTCCCTCTCCTTTTGGGGGAGGGTTGGGGTGAGGGGCGAGTCTACTATTGTAAGACTCGTGATAGCAGTATTTATCTCCTCACCTAAAAACTCTTCGCATTGGGTATATTTGAAAAATGATTTTTTAAATTATATATGGGCATCAATCGTATTGACCATATTAATCGTCGTCTCCTTATGTATATTCAGTAGTATTTGGATTGGAGGGATACTGTTTTTAGGCTGGAGGCTGTTAAGAATTTATATGATTTCAAAAAAACAACTGGTAGCCGGTAGTGAACTTTTATAGGTTGGTTATTGTAATATTTATCTCTTTGCTTGCTCTGAAGACTTATGCAAGTGACGAGTTTGATCTTTATCTTTCTCATAAGGTGCGTTTAGTTAAAGTAAATGCAGATTATGCTGAAATTGTTAATGCTGGTAATAAAGTGTTTAGTCCTAAAGATAAACATGGCCATTACCAGCGCTTGCAACAGCTGTTTTGGGATACAAAAAGCATTTATTTAAGGTATGGAATACATGATAATCAAAGCAACTATTACATACTAAGTAAACGTACAAATCATTCCAGCAAACTATTATCTGAGCAGCAGTTTTATCAGCAATTAAGCAGATTAAATATACAAATTAACTGGATGGACGCAGATACAGCCTACAAGCATGCACTTCAGCTTGATTTGAATAGAGCTATGTATTACAGAGAGTTAGCACTAATTTTGGTTATAACCTTATTTATTGGTTTGGTTGTATACACACTTTTGATAATCCCTATCCAAATAGTACAGCAAGCTACTTCTAGAAGGAGTCTAGCGCAGAATACAGTCAAGCCCTGGAAAGTGGGGGTTCGGTATTTTACTCTGCTGATAATGGTTGTTTTATTTTTTAGAGCGTTTATGTGTAATTTTTATTTGTAGGGTTTAAGTGTTTGAATTAAGTCAGTTATGTATAATTAGAAGTGGTTGTTTGATAATCTTAATTGAAACGTCAGTACTATTTACATATTAAAGCATTAATTTAAATAAAAGTTACATTATTTATGCGTATATCGTTGTATATTGCGCCGCTTAACTACGGGAGCAATAAAAGGAAAGTAACATGCTTAAAAAAACAGCATTTGTCTTAGTCATGGCCACAGTCTCAGTTGTTAATGCTAATTGTTTAGACCGAATCTGTTCTGGGGGATTTGACAATATACAGGAGCCTATAGAGTTTGCTGCTTCAAACACTTTTGCAAATATTGCTATTGGCCGAAGTGATGGCAGAAGACCTGGTTTTGCTGAGCCAATTGAGTTTGCTAGTACGATAGTGAAGCCTGAAGTGGAGGCTTGCAAACATAACAAATGCCCTATGAATATAGTCAATATTTCATAGCACCTTAATGGAATCAGCTCTTGTTTTGCCACTTTTAGCTTGTCCGCTTAATATAACGGTATTATTAGCGGTGCCCTTATTAAGGTGTTGCTTTTTTGATAAAAAGTAGCCAATTACTTAGGTAATTTAATGAATAAGACAAAGCAAGTAATGATAAGGCAAAGCAAGGTCTGATAAACATAAGACAAACTTACCTCATTACCCTATCAAGTGTAAGCACTTTTTAAAGCCCATTTTATATAATTAAAAAGCTAATAAGTTACGTTGATTTAAAAAGAAAAATTTATAAATTCTGCAATAAAAATGTAATATTACCTTTGACTCCCTTAGCATTTATTTCGTTATGATGTTTCTTTCATTCAATGACTTGCCTGTATTACACTTCTAAGTGAAAACCCGTTAAATCACTGCTATTAATTAAGGGCACCGCTAATAATTGTTTGCTGTCTCTGGCCTTCTGGTAAATTCGTAATCAAGGCGTTAGTTTGAAGGCATGCTGGTGGCCTGTCGAAAACTAACAGCACTGAGTGCGGGTTTACCAGGCGGTCCAGAAAGGCGCTGCCTGACAGGCACTTGCACTTGTTGGCTTACACTTCGCAAGCCGTCTTATGCAAGACCCTGTTAGCTTGTGCAGAGGCCATAAACAATTATTAGCGGTACCCTTCAGATTCAAGAGTTTAACTGTTAACAACGAGGGAATGTTAATGACAATAGACTGGCAAGCGTATCAATGTAGTGGTTTTTTTGATGAATTGATTGATGATAATGGTCGGCCTCGCCAGTCTGGTCAAGCTCTGGTTCGGTTTTTATCAGAATTGTCTGCTGAAGAAATGGATTCTGCCAGGGCTGCAGCAGAACTTGCGGTAAAAGAAATGGGGATTACTTTTACCGTTTATGGTGAGGGGAGTTCCATTGATCGGGCTTGGCCTATTGACATTATCCCGAGAATTATCAGTAATGAAGAGTGGCAACAAGTAGAGGCGGGTTTAGTACAGCGGGTGCAAGCCTTAAACCTGTTTATTGATGATCTTTACCATGACCAGCAGATTATTAAAGATGGTGTATTTCCCCAGGAGCTAATTAATAAGTCAGTCAACTTTCGTCCGCAGTGTGTGGGTATCAGTCCACCAAAAGGAATTTGGGCTCATATTTGTGGTACTGATTTGGTCAGGGATAAAGATGGCACTTTTTATGTACTGGAAGACAACCTCCGTGTGCCTTCTGGAGTTTCGTATATGATAGAAAACCGCTCAGTAATGAAGCGGGTATTTCCAGATCTATTTGAGCAAATTTCAGTATTACCAGTTAGTGACTATCCCTCTCAGTTATTTGATATGTTGACAGCAATGTCACCTCGCCCACTTGATACTCCGGAAGTTGTGGTATTAACCCCTGGTATTTATAACTCCGCTTATTTTGAGCATTGTTATCTGGCTCAGGAAATGGGGTGTGAATTGGTTGAAGGCAGGGACTTAGTGGTTAATGATGATGATTGCGTTTATATGAAAACCGTTTCTGGCTTACTGCGGGTGGATGTAATTTATCGACGAATTGATGATCTGTTTTTAGACCCAGAAGCATTTAATCCAGATTCTCAGCTAGGTGTGCCAGGTTTATTAAGGGCTTGGCGAAAAGGCAATGTAGCGCTGGTAAATGCTCCAGGTGCTGGCGTTGCTGACGATAAAGTCGTTTACACTTATGTGCCAGATATTATTCAGTATTATTTAAGTGAATCGGCAATTTTACCAAATGTACATTCTTACCGTTGCTTTGAGCCTGATGACTTTAATTATGTAGTGGAAAATATAGACAAGCTGGTGGTGAAGCCAGCCAATGAATCAGGGGGATATGGGTTATTGATTGGTCCTAAATCCACGCGTGAAGAACAGTTGAAGTGTATTGAGCAAATTAAAGCTGACCCTCGGAATTTTATTGCTCAGCCAACGCTGAGTTTATCAACGGTACCTACTTTAGATAAGGAGCAAGTGGAAGGACGGCATGTGGATCTAAGGCCCTTTATTTTATCTGCTGGTGAGCAAACTTATGTGACAACCGGTGGCTTGACTCGGGTAGCATTGGTGAAAGGCTCTCTGGTGGTGAACTCCTCTCAGGGCGGGGGTAGTAAGGATACCTGGATTGTTGAAGAGGAGGGGCTATAAATGTTGTCTCGAGTAGCAGAAACGTTATATTGGATGGCCCGTTATGTTGAACGAGCAGAAAATATTGCCCGTTTGGTAAATGTTAATAATTTGTTATTAATGGATTTACCTAAGGGTGTGTCACCAGGTTGGGAGCCATTAATAGATATTATTGGCACGCGCGAGCCATTTCGTGAGTTGTATGATGATTTTTCTGAAAACAGTGTACTTGAATATTTGATTATTGAAAAAAATAATCCGTCGTCTATTCTCAGTTCGCTATTAAAAGCACGGGACAATACCAGAACGGTAAGGGAAGTAATACCACGACAGGTGTGGGAAGCAATTAACAGTAGTTATTATTTTGTTAAAGAAAATGCCCAGGGGGCATTAAGCAAGCGTGGTCGTTTTTTCTTTATGAAGCATGTGGTGGAATCTGCCCATTTAATTTTTGGTGCACTGGATGCTACTTTAAACCACAATTTAGGTTATACCTTTATTCGTTTTGGCTCATTGTTGGAGCGAGCCGATATGACTTCTCGAATAGTTGATGTACGTTCAGCAAGGTTAATTCATAACCAAACATCCCGTCCTTTTGAAAATATTCAGTGGATGAGTGTATTGCGCTCATTAAGTGCCTATCAAATGTATCGTCAACAAATGGGGGTAAGGGTAAGGCCGCGTGAAGTACTACAGTTTATGTTAAAGGATAATTTGTTTCCCCGTTCGGTATTGTTTTGTTTAAATACTTTACGCAGATTAACAGAGGATATGCCCAACAATACTGATATGGTGGATAGAATAGAGCATAGTATTAATGAGCTACGTGCTCAGGACGCAGCAAAACTAAAGGATACGAATGTATTGCACCTTTATATAGATGAGTTACAGATAGACTTGGCGGATATTCATCAGCAGTTATCAGAACAGTATTTTTTGCATTAAGGGCACCTCTAATAGGCCATAAACAATTATTAGAGGTGCCCTTGAATAAAGAAAGCGGTAATATAATTATTGCTTTACTTACTATCGGTGTACTTATTACATTGGTGGTGATGTTATTATTTTATAGAGCTAAACAAGAAACCGCTGAAATTATACTAACCCGTCAATCTTATCAATGTGAAAATAATAATTGTCGAGTAAAATACAATATATTAAGTCGAGCAGAAGTTAAAAAGCAGATTTTAATAATTATTTATATTTATACCATAATAAATGGTGATGATGTTCTGATAGAAGAGCTGCAAAGAAAAGTCATTATTCCTCGAACATATAGTTTTCATTATTTTACATACGCATACCAGAAGAATAAACCAAAAAAAATTAAAGTAAGCCTGGAAAAGATAGAATAAAAATGTAAGTGCCTACTATTTATGATTGATTGTTAATAAATGTTTTCCCCTATGGGTGCCAATAAATTACAATTATTTAGCTCATGAATATATGAGTGCCTAATTTTTGCTCAAAAAAATAGAGGCAGATATAACTGCCTGTTTGAAATAATCATGTTGGAGTAGTTAATTAATGAAAAAAATAATAACAATAACAACTTTTGTCGCATTAGCGGCCACAACAACAGGTGTAGCAGCCAATACTACAAAAGATTCCTTAGCCATTAAATATGTAAATCAGTTTGACCTAGTATGGTGGGATAAGAAGTCTGGTGGTAAGTATAATGGTAGTTATTATCGGCCAAAGCTTCCTACTGGCTACTACCGATTAGGACATTATGCTAAAGCAGGTTACAGTGCTCCAACGGAGTCTGTTGCTGTGGTAAAGGAAGTGAAGCCAGGTTCTTTAGCTAAACCGGTAGGTTATACCAGAGTTTGGAAAGACTCAGGTTCTGGTGCGAAATGGAATGGCTCATTCTGGCAGCCAAACCCGCCGACTGGTTACAAGTGCCTTGGCGTTGTTGCCCAGCGTGGCTATCATGAGCCTTCCATAGATGAAATCAGGTGTGTTAAGTCCAACCTGGTGGTGTCAGCCAAAGCAGGTCAAGTAACGTGGACTGATAAAGGTACTGGTGCTAACAAGAAGTTTGGTTCTTGGAAAATAGTGCCGAACCATCCTGATGGCCTCGATATGAATTTATTTGTAGCAAGATCAAGCCGTACTGCTCCTTCATCAAGCCTACTATTTAATGTATTAAATAAAAATGCAGTGGTTGATCAAAAGCTAACAAAATCAGAAATTTTGGCGTTAATCAAGAAACATGGGCCGATTTTATATCTTCATCCTAAGGAAAAATATAAGTTAGACTCGCCATTTTATTATATGAATAATGCTTGGTTAGTTAATGAAAAAGGCAGTAAAATTCAAACTTCTTTGGCTTCTTTTGAAGATGATTATAACTACATAAAGTCTGCAGATAATATTAGTGGGAGTTCTGCTAACAGTATTTGGCTTAAACCAAATAATCTATCAGCATTGAAATCAGGCAACATTGGTAGAGCAAAGTCAGTTGTGCATATTAAAAATGTTTTGCCAGGTTACACAGATATTCAGTTTTGGTTTTTTTACTCATATAATGGACCTGGTACTGCCAAAGTTAGGTTAGGTGAGATATATAGTCATGCTGGTGAATTAAAACCATTTGGTGAACATACAGCAGATTGGGAGCATGTTACGCTTCGCTTTGATAACTCATCTAAAAAAGTTACTTCAGTTTACTTTGCTCAACATAATTATGGTGAAGTTAAATTAGCTAATCAGGTTGATTGGGATAACAATCATCTGGTTATTTATTCTTCCAAAAATGGCCATGCGAGCTATTCCGGTAAAGGAAAAAACTCTCATCGTGTACTGCATAAATGTACAGGAAGAATTTTGGGGCAGTGTACAGGGCATTTAGATGTTGATCTACTTAACTATACGGATAAAGGCAGTCGTTTCAACAGTTATGAAAAAGGCAACTTTTATGTTGTAAACTATGAGCAAGCTGGTTGGGCAGAGCTTAAATTTAGATGGGGGCCACAAAAAGAAGCAAGAATGTCTGTTAATCAGGCAAGAAAAGTAGCAGTAGACTTTTTTGGCCCCTTTATAGGTAATTCTTTAGCGGGCTTGATTGGTAGCTCTTTATTTTCTTATTTTTATAGTGAAGACCAAAATGCTCCAAGTAATATAGGTACAAAAAGTAGCTGGAATGAAAATGAATTTTAGTACTAGCTAATTGATATGAAAGGCCCTAATAAGGGCCTTTCATATTATACTTATGATTAAAACTATAATATTGAGCAGCTTATGGCAGTATTGATAAGTATATCATTACGAGGCTATAGGTGAATGAAGGCTATTTTATAATGTTATCACCAGCTTCTTCTATAACGTCATTCGGAATATTTAAGCCAAATTTTTTCGCTTTTACTAAGTCGATTGCAATGCCAGTAGCAGGCCAGACAGGGATGATATTTTTGATTGATTCACCTTCGAATAAACGTTTAATCATGCGTGCAGCTTTTTTGCCTCCCCAAATTAGGGATGGGTAAATAGAGGCAGTAGCTCCCCAGGAGTCCATTACATCATTTTTACCTAAGCCGATCAGTGGCTTAGTGGCGTGTTTATAAACTATTTCAGCAAATGGTTTTTGTCCACCCATCATATCATTAGAAGAAATAAATGCGTCAACTATTTCATTTAGCTCTAATATGTGCTCCTTTGCAAATGAGGCCATACGCTTATGACCTCCTTCACTTTTAACGAACTTTACTTTTCTGAATATGATTTTTATGTCTTTAAACTCTTGTAAATTCAACATGTTTTCAACCCACTTCTTATAACTATGTGCTTGAGGCATGTCTGCATAAATAATTGCAAATATTTTGGCTGTTGGCATGACTCTTCTGATAAATCTAAATCGGTCGTCTACTTTGACTGGATAACTTACTCCAGTGAAATTAGCCTTTGGAGGACTTATAAAATCATCAATTACACCTTCACCAACAGGGTCAGTGATATTACCAAATACAACATTGACAGAAGGGCTATTAAAAACAAGCTGCTTAAAAGCTCGTGTAGCAATGGTACCATTGACAAAAACTATTCTATATCCTTGATCTTTATGCGTTTCCCAAATATGGAAAGCTCTGCCTTCATAATGAGCTAATGAATAGTAACTAATTTCAAGATTTTTATGCTCTTTATAGCCAAGCCTGGATAGCTCTTCTATCATTGACTCACGAAGAATTCTGTATAACTCGGCCTTTTGGGAGTCAACCACTAATAGTTTGTGTACTTGTTTGGGTGTGTAATTGCTACTAGCACCTGGTACGGCAAGGGTAATTGATATTAAAGCTGTGGCAATAGCTAATACCGTTTTCATTGTTTATGTGGCCAACTTTTACACTAACTATTCATAATAGTAGTTGTTATTGAGAGGCTCGTAAGCTTCCGATTATGCCTTGCACGAAAGATGTATGGGCAAGAAAGTTAACAAGTGCAACTCAAGACCAGAGCTTGAGTAGAGAAGGAAGTATGTTGTAATAGTAAATACTATTGAAGATTTGTTTGCAGCCCAGCAGACTATATTACGCTTGGTTATCTTAACAGTAAGGCTAGGGTATGAATATATCAGAAAATCAGCAGGTTAGAGAATTTCTTAATGATATTGGGTTAGTTTCTCCTGAACAGTTGGATATAATTAAGTCAATTAAAAAGCTATTTAATAATACAGGCCAGAGTTTGACTGAAGAGATTAAATATGGCGGCCTAGTTTTTGTTAAGTCAAGCTCATTGGTAGGTGGCATTTTCCCATATAAACAACATATTTCCATTGAGTTTAGTAATGGTGCTGACTTTTCAGATCCATCAGGGTATTTAGAAGGTAAAGGTAAAAGAAGAAGACATTTAAAAATACACGAGATAAAAGATATTAAAGAAAAAAATGCCTCATTCTATATAAAGCAAGCAACAAGTGGGTAGTAAATTATCAGTCCTAAGTTGTATTAGTTAAATATATTTTTTACAAAAAGCAATAAAAAATATCATGAATAACTTCTCCTTACTGGCCTAAATTCTGCCTTTTATAAAGGGCACTATTGCTTACTATACCAGCTATGAGGAGTAAATATGAGAAGTTTATGGTATACGGCGTTATTTTCCGTGGTGTTTTCAGTTGTGAGTGTAAGTACTCATGCAAAAACCCCTGACGGTATGACGCCAGCTGAAGAAACAGTTTGTGACGTTTTAATAGATGCTACCCCTGGTCTATTTGGACTATGTAACGCTTATTGTGAGGCGCAGGACTTAGGTCCAGATTCTAATAAGAACTCAATGGAGCAACTTTTGAGTAATTACAATAAGAAAAAAACTGAAAATGATCCTGACATGCCTTGCTTAGCTGTAGTAGAACCTGAGCCAGAATGTCCTTGCTGTCATTTAGTGAAAAATTTGCCTGATATGTGTACAACTGTTACAGATGATGGCGTTTTTATTAGTGTAATATTTGAGGGAGGATCTGCATCTGTGAATCTGGGCCGTGGTGCTTGTAGCTTTACTGACGCTGATACAATGGAAACGGTCAGAATGCAATCTGCAGAAGATATTGAGGTATGTTATAACATATTGAAGAGTTGTCCTCCTATAGAGCCACCTAGAGATACCTTTTAAAACAGTTACTTTAGCCTCTTACCCAAAAGGTAAGGGGCCAAACACTTTCCTTTTTTCTTTTTTATAATAGTGCCTTCACTTGTCCTGTATTTAAAGCCTTCTTCATACTAACGTTAATAGTCGATTAGAGTTTAACCATTAATTGATACATTGGATATAAAATAGTTTTATGAGAGGGTAATACTTGTATCAATTTCATTTATATGGTTGTATCAAATAGTTTTTTTATGAGAAGCTAATTAATGAGAATTTTATTATTACTCTTACTATTTTCTGTTAATGCGATTGCTGATGACTTTTATCAATCACTAGCAAGTGCTGCTGAAGAACGAACACAGCATGATATCACCTACGATGGTTCTTATTATGTTATTGACTACCCCAATGGTGATGTGCCTGAAAATATTGGTGTTTGTACCGATGTTGTTATCAGAAGCTATCGAACACTCGGTATCGACTTACAACAAGCTTTGCACCTAGATATAAAAAAACAATTTAGTGCATACCCGTCTAAACGAATTTGGGGGCTGACAAGGCCTGACAAAAATATTGACCACCGGCGAGTACCAAATTTAAGAGCATTTTTTACCCGGCGTGGTGAAAAATTACCTGTGACAGAAGAGGGCGCTGACTATAAACCTGGAGAGCTGGTAACCTGGACGTTACCTGGTAACTTACCCCACATAGGCATTATTTCTAACCAGAAATCAGCGGATGGTAAGCGTCCATTGGTAGTTCATAATATTGGGGCTGGTCCGGTACTGGAGGATATGTTGTTTGTTTATGAGGTAACAGGGCGTTACCGATACAAACCGGACTAATATATGGAATTTAATAATAAGTTTACTGAAATAACGACAGGTGTTACGGATTTTATTCTTGCTATTTTTGCTGTTTTTGTGATTATTCAGTTATACAAGGAAGTTAGATTAAATCGCTGGAAAATATCATTATGGTGTTTTGTACTAGGGCTAATCTCAATCGCCGCTTTATTGGGTGCTGTAGTACATACTTTTGAACTTTCAGATACGACTCGTCAGCTACTTTGGAAGCCGATTAATTTTTCACTTGGTTTAGCCGTTGCTCTTACCGGTTTGGGTGGTATATACGACTATTGGGGTGAAAAAGTAGCAACGAAATCTCTGGCGGTAGCAATTGGGCTAGGAGTAAGCTTTTTTCTGGTAACACTTTTTGTAGATAAAGGCTTTGTTGTATTTGTGCTTTATCAAGCAGTTGTTATGTTAGGAGTATTCATTATTTATTTAATGCTGGCTGTTCGCAAGCAATTACCTGGTGCAGGGATTATTGCTTTAGCTGTGAGCGTAAATATTATAGCGGCTTTGGTTCAGCAAAGTCATTTATCATTAACGATAATTGTGCCGCTTGACCATAATGGATTGTTTCATATTATTCAAATGGTTGCTATTGGCTTACTTGGCTGGGGGCTAAAAATAGGAATTAAAAGAAATACTACGTTTATTAAGAATGAAGGGGCAATACTAAGTAACTAAACTTACCATGAATAATGACCCAAACCTTGGTGAATCCAAGGCTTGGGTGAAGTGAACCAGGTTTATGCAGTGGCTACACCAAGTATGCCAAATAGGAAGAATAGCCCAACCATTACAATAATACTGACAACAATTGATATGATATAAGCAATAATTGCTTGGCCCCATGAGCTGTCATAAACAAATTTTACAACGACAATACCAATAATAATACCTAATAGAGCACCTATAGGAAATACCAAAGCAATTAAAAAGCTGACTATTATAGAAATTAGAGTTGCACCAATAGCTTTACCAAAACTACGTCCTTTAATTTTGGCAACATTAGCACCTACCATAAGAAAAAGAGATGCAACGACTAACATTATAAGCATCATGACAATGATCATGCCAAAGCCAAAACCAGCGAGAGCAGCATCCATAGTAATATTATCCTGTAATTGTTAACTAATAATTATCAAAGTAGCACAATGGGTAGCCTTCGCGAGGTTTTGGTGAGGGGAGTATGATTATTTTGACAGTTGGTCTAAGGTTTGATGAATTTCATCCACTGAAGTCCAAGGGGATAAGTTGAGTACTTTAATACCATTGCTTAGTTTAAGTGGCTTTGCCAACCGGTTCTGTAAATAAACGGCTAGATAAGGCATACACATTTTTTTTAGATTTGAGAATAGCTGCGAGTGAAGTGTAATTTGATTAACTATAATACTAAACCAGTCAAAACTCACTTGGTCTGAGTCTTTACTACAAAATGATAAACTGGTTAAAAAAATATTATAATGATTACTCGTTTCTATCTCGAGTCTTCTTAGAAACTCATAGTCCCTTGCAGAATAGCAGTGGTTTTCACTAAGAATAGTGATAGTTAGTTGATGCATTTGTGAATAGTATGCATTTAAGTAAGTCTGAAAAACTACCATAGCATAGCCTCTAACGAGTTTTTATGAAGATATTGTTATCTCCTTAAGCAAGTCACATGATGTATACCATCTGCGAAAGACCTTTAGACTAAGGTTTAAGATATTTCCTTTAAGACACAACCTGTAAGACATAGCTTTCAGGAAAATGATTGCTGGTCAGTTGTAAATAAGATCTATTCTCAATAATTGTATTTACATTAATAGTTAACCTTTTATTAGAATATTATTGTTTTCTTAATTAATGCTTACCCCTGAAAAAACCTCTTGTGTAGAGTAGTTTGTTGGACCATTTTTGATAAAACTAAATAAAATTGCCAAAATGTCTGACTATTTTTAATGTTAATTGAGTCACTTTTTTCTAAAAATTAAAATTTTTCGACTAATTATAAAAATAAGTATTTACCGAAATGGTTTAGACTGACTTTATTCTTTCAATAAAAATACAAGTGAGTGAGTAAAAAATAGACATATGTTGTCTACATTGCATTACTTATCTAACACTTGACTAGATAGTCTGTCTGGAGTGCCAATGGGGTCTACAAACGTCTCAGCTTATAACTCAGTTCAGTTAAGTAACGATAAGCACCAAACCTTAGCCTCTGACATGAGTCAGGTAGTGGATAAGCTGAGTAGCCGGGTTTTGACTAATGTTAAGTCAAGCAAGCTTGAAGCAGTGCAAAATACTCTGAAAAGTATTCAGACAACAGTTGATGCCAGATTAGAAAACAATGGTGGCGATAATTTGCTGTCAATCAGTGAAGTAGCTGTCCTTTCAAAGCAACTCTCCAAAGTAGCTAAACAATTTGATAACCCTCAATTAAAAGAGCTGACAGGCTTGTTGGCTGATCAGTTATTTGCTGATTGGTTATCACAAGCGCGAACTGATATTGAGACAAACTTATATGAACAGCTAAAGCCAATTGGTGATGTGGGAGCATCTAAAGTTAAGTCGCTACGTGTTGAAGTGAAAGGTGGTGGTAATGTATATGGTGCAAAATTAAAAGGAAGTGCTGGCATTGAGTATCAGGATATTCTTGATGCAGATGATGAGGGTTTATTTTTTCGTACCAAAGTTGGCACGGTGGGAGCAGGCATACATGGTGGAGCTAATATTGGAGCAGCAAAAGCAGGGGGAGGGCTTAAAGGAGCATACTCTCGCTTAACTTTTGAAGAATATAATAATGTGAAATCCTATGTGCATATGGAAGCACATAATTTAACCAGTTTAAATCGAAGTGACTATGAGCTGAAACAAGCTGCAAAATCTTTTTCCTGGCGTACGATTGGTCGTTTTATTTCCAATCATTTGCCAGGCCATGTTGGTTCAGAGTTAAAGTTATACCAAAAGCAATTACAGAAGGTGGTTAATAATCAACATAAATTAAATGAGTTGCTAGAGAAAGAGTTGGGTTTAACTGCAAAAGTTGTAGCAACACCACCACAACAGCCTGAAACATTGAGAGGTTATATCAATAAATATGCTGGCAGCGTAGATGGGGCTGCCTCAGTTGGCATACCTTCAACAAATTTTTCTGCAGCTGCAGGTATAAAACTAGCTAAAGAACAAACTGAAATTTATGAGTTTGTACCAAGCCATTTCTGGCGAGTCATTCAAACAAATGCTGAACGGATTAATGAACTACCTGAGTCGTTGGTAAAATATGGAAAAGAGCTGCTCAATCAAGAGGGCCTGGGATCAGATTCTTATGACAAAGCACTAGGTGCTTTAAATAAATTGGAGACGGAATTTAATAGCTACATTACAACCGTCCAAAAATATGATGCTGACGATAAAAGTTTACGTGGTGATAAGCATCAAATTGAGTCTCGTTGGGGAGCTAATGGACGGCACGAGTTGTTAAGAGCAATGCATGGAGCATTTGCATTATTTGGTGCTGAGCTGAAAAACTCCTCTGTTTCTGACGAGAAATTACAACAAGCAACTACAAAAATGGAGCAGATTGCTTATCAATTGGAATCTCCTCCCATAGAGCATTCTCGACAAAAACTGGAAGACATTGCTTCATTTAAACAATTAATTCGCTTAAGTATTGCAGACACAAAAGCAACATTTAATGTATCTGCTGGGCCAGTTGCTATTGAAACCTCTATTTTAAAGCGTCATCGTGTTCACCCCAGTCGCTTGCGGCAGGGGGATTACATAGACCTTGAGTTAAAAATAGAAGGTACAGCCAGTGTGGGTAATGTGACAGGGCTGATGGACACAATTACATCGAAGCTAGCAAATGATTATCCTGGTTTGGTAGACCCAGAAATATTTAAAGGTGAAGTCAGTAATTTTTTGCAGAATAATGCAGATATTGCAGGAACTGGTGCTTTGAAAATGATGGTACGTTTCTTTAAGCCAGAGTACCAGCAATCAATTAAAAATATGCAACCACAATATCAACAACAATTTACTCGTTTCTTATTGAGCAAGTCTGTTTCTGCTGGTATTGGTGGAAGTGCGCCGGTTGCAGCTGGCGCTGAAATTGGAGGCAAGATAGGCGTTGCTCATTATGATACCAGAGTATTGGGAGAGAAGGTTGCAGATAATGCCCTGAGTTATGTGATGACACGGCACAACCGCTTTTTCCGCAATAAAGAGTTAAATGGTGATTGGCAAGACTTTCTTAAAGCTAATAATGGGGCAATTAAAGATCTATTTTCTAATATAGGCGCCTCTGTTGGTCTCGCTGAGGAAAAGCAAACGGCATTATTTAAGGAAGCTCAGCATTGGTTAAAAGAGCTGGAAACTATTGGGAAAACTGATAGTGAGAAAAAAGATGCTGTAAAACTGAGAGATGATTTCAATAGTGCAATGAAGCAAGTATATGATCATCCTGATTCACCTGAAAAATTTGCTGAAGCGAAAGAGAAGTTTTGTCAGTTTTTATCTGAGCAGGTAAAGCCCTGGTGGGCAAATCACCAAAGTAATTGGATTACTGAGAAATATGAGGATGGGAGTTCATTAGCTGACCGGCTAAAAACTAACCTGAAAAGTATAGGAGAAACTTTATTAAATCAGGTTAACCATATAGGGCATGTATTACAGGGACGCTTAATTAACCTTAAGCCTGCAAATGATAGTGCAAATAGGTTATTTAAGCAGGCCGTTGGTATGGAGTTTGATAATAAACCTGACTGGCAAAACAGTCCATTATACCAGTCTTCTGATACAGTTTGGCAGAATAACCCCTTGTATCAACAAAGAGTTTTTCATTAAAAAGTAATCTTTAACTTATATTGAGAGTTTTTTGCGTAGCCTTGTATGCCAATATAATAGTCGCCTTGGCTGTTAATTTGGCAACTTTCTTGGCTGTCTTCTTTATAAGGGCGACAGATATAGTCTTCTTCGTTAGGCTGAGCACCATGCTGAATATATAAGTCGGCATCACCGTTTCCACTCATGCTAACTTTTAGTTTTCCTGTTTTGTTAGAGTAAGGACCATAAAAGACCCATTCTCCCTCTGTTAAACGCCCTGACTTAAGTTTTACTTCTAGTGTAGGATGTGTTTGAGTTTCTTTTGGCTCTAGCCCAATAAACATAGTTGGGTTTACAATCCACTTTTCATTGGGGTAGTTGGGATCTGGATTCATCTCATTTAATTGGTAATAACCATTATAAGCACCGGCCCATCCCCAGTTCACATGAACTTCATCGTGTTGATTATAGCCATCAATGATGAATACATGGCCTGTGCCGTCTTGACTCTGAGCCATATATAAAACAAGTCGGTCTTTATTAAGCTCAGTTTTTATCATATTTAGCCATTCGGCATCGGAATACATAACCCAGTCGCCAGCTGTTTTGCTTACGCTGTACATACTGCGCCGAGATTTACCATAGTTAAGGTTATAACGCAGTAAATTTTCGATTAATTTACCTGATGCTTCGGTCCCTTCCTCAGTGCCAAACGCTGCATGTAAGCCTACACCTATTCGATAGATAAAATCAGTTAGATTGGATTTTTCTGCACGGGATGCACCAGTTAATGTGTTAGGCATTTGATTAAAATTAAAAGTGTAACTGGAAAAGTCGACAGATAAATACTGGGAGCCAAGATCCCACCAATAAGATACTTTTCCTTTGCCTTGTTGAGGGTAGCGATGAAAACTGACTATTTGTGCAACAGCAATGGTAGCACAGCCAGGATAGGTTTGTTGTCCACCTAGCAAGGGTGTTGCTTTGTTGTATGGCGCTCCCTGCCCCCATTTTGTTTTGGTTAAAGGCTCAATAAAAGGTGCAAGTGTATCAGCAGTTATTAATTGGATAGGTATAAGTGAAATCGTTAAGCATACAGTGATAGCAAGTAACTTTTTGATCATTTTATTCCTTGTGAGTAAAACTCTTTTTAAAGGTATTTTAGGGTGGGGAAGGATAATAAAACTATCACTAATATACAAACTATAACGCGCTGATTTCTAGTAATACATTATCGGTATTTTTATGGAAAAAGAAGCATTTAGTTTAAAGTAACTGCTTACAGACGAATAAGCTGGCTCTAGATGCTATACTGATCTGGGTTTAATTACATAGCTTCTGGTGTACACGTAGTCACTTCGCTTTTTAGCTAAAGTAAATTAAGGCCAGGCATTACCATTAGTACAATTATCCACATACAACACATTATTGCGTGAATCATTGGGGATAAAAACCTGGTTAACTGCTGACTGTGGGTAAGTCATATCTTTGCATTTAGCGCTTTGGCCTGGGCCAACCACTAGCTTGGTTCCTATTTTTAATGTGCAGGCACTCATACGGTCAAGCTTGCTCCAGGATGGACAAATAACATTCTCTTCTTGATATTGTTGTCTGGGGCCTTCTGGTTGATCAAAAGACCACCAACTGCCATACAAGGTAAAGTCTTTATCACTATTCCATACTCGATAAACTTTTACTGGCTCAGTAGCCACAAAAACTTTTCCTTTGCATAACTTTCCTTCACCACTGGCTCCTAATGCACTGTTTAAAAGTTGTTCGTCATTAGTTTCAACCATACCTTGAGGTGGATTAGTTACTTCACCAACACAGTTGATGTCATTAAAGTTGCTTGTATTTTTAGTAGCTGGCTGTAGGTTGGTACATCCTGTAATAAAAATAGCGGTAAATATTATAAAACCAATAACATTGTGTTTGTTTTTCATTTATTAAACCTGTAATAAATTTAAAATTATTTAATTTATTATTTTTGATGTTCATCTTAGCTAAAGATACAAATATAGTTGAACTCCAGCTAAGACGCAGAAGATATAATTAAATATCGAAAATAATTCTCATTTACTGTTTGAGATAAAGTGATATATTAATTTTAGTGTTTTCTAATATAAATCTACTACATTATGATCGGTATGACTTTATATATACATTTATAGGTAATATTTAGTTATTATAAATTATCCATTTCTTAATTATTTTGCGCTAATCTAATGCCAATAAAATATCAAATTGTAAAGGGTATGTAAGTAAACGGTGGTATGTCGTCAACATTTTGTTTTAATTGCATCACATTAATGCAAAATATAAATTTTTTCGACCAAATGTAAAAAAAAGTTTTTTGTTAAATACATTACACTAACTTCAGACCTTACTTTACCCTAACTCATATACCCCACAAAGAGGGTATTTACTTAAAGTGTAGGGTATATATATAACTATAATCACTGGAGTCTTAACATTGTTTACTATTAGTACCGTAGTTAGTATTGATAATGTTGCTTGTTTCTTGTTCAGCTTGAATGGCCATGTGCCACTCTAACAACAGATTGGTTAATAGTTTTAGTTTTTTTGCATATACCCTTTGTAAATGAATTTAAAGCGTTGGGTATGCCAATAACGTCTGTGTTTTCTTTGCCTGAATAAAAAGAGCATTTTCAATGACACCTAATCCTACTGATAATGCAGTTGCTGATACTGCTTTAAATTTAAGTAATCAAAAGCATCAAACGTCTGCAAGTGATTTAAATACAATTCTTACTAGTTTATCTGGCCAATTACGAACCTTATTACAAACAGCATCATCTAATAGTGAAGAAAAAACTAAGGCTGAGAAAGGTTATGAGCGTGCTATTGATACTTTAGAACAAGTTAAAGTAACCATTGATAACCGGCTTAGAACAGATGGCGAAAACAGTATATTATCTATTGCTGAAACTGCTAGAATTTCAAAGCAATTAGCTTACATTGCTAAACATACTGATAATAAACAGCTTAAAAAATTAACCAATTTGCTTGCAGATCATGTGTTTGCCGACTGGTTGTCTCGTGCTAGATCAGACATTGAAAGTAAAATTTATGATGAGTTAAAACCACTAGGTGAAGTTGGGGCTTCAAAAGTAAAGTCTATTAAAGTAGAAATTAAAGGTGGTGCAAACATTTATGGTGCTGATCTGCAAGGGAGTGTGGGTGGTGAATATCAAGATATTTTAGATGCAGATGATGAGGGTTTGTTCTTTCGTACTAAAATAAAAACACTGGCAGGTGGATTAAATGCAGGGCTTAAAGCTGGTATTGCTAAACTGGGTGCAAGGTTAAAGGGTTCCCACTCTAGATTGACTTTTGAAGAGTATAATAATGTGAAAGCTTATGTGAATATGGAAGCGCATAACTTGACCACATTAAAACGCAGTGACTACGAGATAAAACAAGCTGCACGTAAATTTTCTTGGCGGGCTGTTTCTCGATTTTTATCAAACCATTTCCCAGGTAATGCAGGTTCTGAATTAAAGCTATACCATAAGCAATTACAGAAAGCTGTTAATAATCAGCATCAATTAAATGAATTGCTTGCAAGTCAGTTAGGCATTAATGCTAAGGTAACAGCAGCACCACCACAGTTACCTGAAACTTTGCGCGGTTATATTAATAGCAATTCAGGTAGTGTGGATGCTTCTGCAGCAGTTGGTATCGCAGATACTAATTTATCTGCATCAGCTGGATTTAAAATATCGAAAACTCAAACAGAAATCTATGAGTTTGTACCTACCCACTTTTGGCGAGTGGTTAAAGAGAATGCTGAGCGTATTAAAGAATTGCCAGCTAATTTATTAGCTCATGGGCATAATTTACTGAATCGAAACAGTGCCACAACACCCGTTTATGAAAGAGCTGTCGCCGCAATAGATACTTTACGACAGGATTTTTCTGATTATATTACGGCAGTGCAAAAGTATGATGGCGGCGATCAAAGCCAACAGCAAGTGAAGCACAATCTTGAAAAGAAGTGGGGAGTTAATGGTCGGCATGAGCTGTTAAGAGCTATGTATGCTTCATTTGCATTATTTGGTCATGAAGCCTGGCAAGCAGCGTCTTCTGACACAGAATCTAAGGCTATCACGGAGGTAATGGAAAAGCTGGCATTACAGCTTGAAGCACCACCTATTCAGCATTCCCGTCAACAATTGGAAGATATAGCTTCATTTAGGCAATTAATCAGGCTCAGTATTGCAGATACCAAAGCATCTTTTACTGTTGCAGTAGGGCCTGTTTCAGCTGAAATAACAGTATTAAAACGTAACCGTGTGCATCCTAGCAGGTTGCGTGATGGCGACTACATTGATATTGATTTAAAACTGCAGGGTAATGGTAGTGTTGGTGATATTACTGGCTTGATGGATACAGTTACAGCTAAATTGGTGGATAATTATCCAGGGCTAATAGACGCTGATACTTTCAAGGGAGAGGTGAGTGACTTTTTCCAAAATAATATTGAGCTCTCAGGCTCAGGAGCGATACGTCGTTCAGATCGTTTGTTTAAACCATCTTATCAACAGGCTTATGGTGATAATCAATACCATCACCAGCTCACTCGATATTTATTTACCAAATCCGCTTCGCTGAGCGGAGGCTCAAGTTTTCCTGTCGGTGTTGGAGGCAATATTGGTTTTAAGCTAGGAGCTTCATATTCTGATACTCGAGTATTGGGTGAGAAGATTCATGCTAATACCCTTAGTTATGTGATGACACGGCATAATCGGTTTGCTCGTAATAAAGAGTTAAATGGAGAGTGGGTTGAATTTCTTGATAAACATAACGGTGGCCTCAAAGACTTATTTCGCAATTTAGGTGCTTCTGTTGGAGCATCTGAAGACGATCAATCTGCAGTATTTAAAGAAGCCCAGCACTGGCTGAATGAACTGAAAGATATTGCTAAAACTGATGAAGCCCGCTCAAAAGCTGAAAAGCTTGAATCAGATTTTAACCAAGCTATGAAGCGGGTGAGTGATCATCCTGATAGTGAGCAGGCATTTACTGATGCAAAGAGTATTCTTAATCAATTTCTTTCTGAGCAATTAACACCATGGTGGGCTGCACATCAGAGTAACTGGAAAAGCTTGGCTTATACAGGGGAAAGATCGTGGGCTGAGGCACCTATAGATCGGATCAAAGGGCTTGGTGGGTTCGCAATTAATAATATCAGCCGTGTTTTAAAGGGAAATTCTTTACTGCCAAAACCAACGACTGCTGAAGTAAAAAATCAAGCACTGAATAAGGCGCTAGGCGTAGAAGATAATAAATTAATTTTAGGTTTTATTCAGCTACTTAACCAAAAGGGAGTGTCTGCTGCGACAAGTTATGCACGAAATCAGTTGGCGTTAGGTTATATACGTTGGCTACAACCTGATACCGCTAATTTACAAGCGAACTCTTTTGCTGAGCTTGTTAATGGTTTGCCAAATAGTGATTTAAATACAATAGCCAGTGGTCAAGGCGCTAAGTTACTTAGACAGAAATTACAACAGGCTAAAGCGCAAGGTGTTCAGAATATCCAGCTACAAGTAGGTGAACGATTATTCGCCATACACATTGGAGATGAAGCAGGTATTCACCTCTATGATCCAATGAGTGGTGAAGTATTAGAAATAAACTCTATAAAAAGCACTGTAGAGCACTTAAATCAATTAAAGTTAAAACAACAGCATTGGCAGCTGGCATCAATGGGTACTAACAATGAATTAACTAACCGACAATTAACACAATTAAGCCGAGGTTATACCACTGATCTTGATTTATTAGTAAGAGCTGATCGTGATAAAGGGTTATTAACATTAGGTGATCAAAAAATCAGTCGAGCTGAGCTGTGGTTAACTGGGGTAACTCTGCAAGGCCAAAAGCTTGATGTTGATCAGTTAATTACACTCAACCAGTTAGACTCTTCAATGCAGTTAGATGCTAATCAAGTAGACCGTTGGCTAAACAACTTGTCGGGGGATAATGCCCATAGTGCATTAGCTCGTATACATCGTTGGTTAGATGCACAACCGGATTTGCTGCCACAAGGTGCTAGCAATAAAGCTAAAATACTGCGCCAACGTGCTGAAGCTGTTGTGCTACTTGACCAACAATTGCCGTTATTAACAGAGCTGGATCGAAATTTAAGTAAAACTACCCAAGCAATAGATGAGTTAAATGCCAGGCAACAACGCTTGTTTGGTACTCAACAGGCGCCGAATACTCGCCTTAATAAATTAGCTAAGACATTAAATGGTGTGAACACCCTGATGAGTTTAAGTCGCTTACCGGGGAATATTTACCAGACCGCTGATGCATTTGCTAAAGGCGAAATTAAGCAAGGGGTACAAAGTTTAGCTGATACTTTAACGGATAATTTAGATATAGCATTAGATGTATTAGCCAACAGTACCCGTGTACAAGCTGTTTCGAGTCGATTGGCCAGTGTTGCAGGTAAGCTAGGGGCGGCTACAAACTTTGTTGGAGCTGGTTTAGGTATTTGGGCTGCAGTCGATAGCTTTAAAGCGGCTGGTAATGCAAAAACGCATGTGGAAAAAGTTGACCATATTATTAATGGCTCTTTTGCTGTGGCAGGGGTTGTCGTTGCGGTTGCTACAGGGATTGCTTCTTTAATAACTGCAGCAGCAGGTCCTATAGGTGCAGCGATAGGTCTGGCTATTGGTATTGCTCAAGGTATTTATAATGCTGTTAAGGTCAGACAACAGTTGTCAGAAGCTGGAATCAGTGGTTCTGATTTAGACCTGGCAGGTGCCGCAGTATTTTTTGGTTTTCCTGTCCCGACCCGTATTGCAAATAAAGCGGCAACCAATATCGGTACACGCCAATGGGAAGCTGCCCAGCAACAACGCCTGGAAGCATACGCTAGATTAGGTGTAGACAAGTTGGTTTATAGTTCACCAAAGGTATTTACTGCTTATGGAAAAATAGGTGGGGTCAGTGAAGGATATGACTATTACAATTTAACCCCTGCAGAATTAAGAGAGTATAAACGAAAAAATCCAGGTGAAGTGGATAGTGGCTGGATGTTCCGTCAAGAAGCTAAAGCTGCAGAAGTGAAAAAACTGGATAGTTATGATGAAGAAAATGGTGTTACCTTAATTCAGCTAGGCAAAGGTTTTGATTGGGCCAGAGGTGATGCTAATCGAAGAAATATATTTTTGATTGGCCATAACCAGGGTAACTTTGGACGTCGATATTTTGGTGGTAATAAAGCAGATACCTTTGAAATTCGCTCACCGGATGCGTTCCCACATTTAGATGTCAATGATACGGTTAGAATCGATGGTGGGGCTGGGATTGATACGGTGTCATTCCGTTCTATGTATGGGCAAAATGGAGTAAAAGTTAATTTAGAGCCTACTTCCCATCATGATAATAAAGCAACCATTGAAATGCGGGATGGTCGGAAGCATACGTTTTTAATTGATAATGTTGAAAATATTATTGGTAGTGAAAAGAATGATGAAATTTTTGGTGATAGAAAATCAAACTTTTTGCAGGGTGCAGAAGGAAACGACAATTTAAATGGCTCCTATGGAGATGATCACTTAGTGGGTGGTGCAGGTAGCGATTATTTGGAAGGTAGTGAAGGGGCTGATAGCTATACAGTTACTGCAGATGATTGGCTAGAGTCAGATGACTTGGATACGATTAATAATTATAGTGATCAAGGGTTAAGAGCATATCGTATTCAGCTTGAATATTTGGCTGAAAACGCTCATGCAACACGTGATGAAGCAATAAGATATGCATGGGGTAAAGCCAGTAATAAGGCAGCAGTTGATCAGCTGATCAGTAATTTTGGTGATTTATCTGGTTATCGTGAAAGTGACCATTTAATGTTATCGGTAAGCAGAGGCTGGTTAAATAGCTTACGTTTGGCTAAAAAAATATTTTCTAGTAAAGGTGAATTTACCAGTGAGAAGTTAGACTCATTGGTACAAACATTTGGCTTGCGACAAAGTGACAGCAATTTGCATAGTCAATTAACTAATGCATTAAGTAAAAGCAGCTCTCATTGGGACTTGCTCCATTCAGATGATTACAAGACTGTATTAGCGCAATTAGAAAGTAATCAGCCTGAGCGAGTAGATGTTTTAAAGCTAGATAACTATTATAAGTCTGAACTTTACCAGCATTTACAGTTTAGAGATTTGCTTGGCAATGCTTATGTCGCAACAGAAAGTGGCAATAACGTTGAGTTTGATACGATGGTGTTGAAAACGCCTGATGCTGGTGTGCATAAAATTGAGCTGGATAAACGTCGTATCCGTGTTTTAAGTGCCAACGAATCAACTCCTTTTAGCATGGTGAGTTTACTATCTAAAAAGTTGTTGAATGTCATAGGTTCTAAAGCAGATGATACTATTTTTGGTAATGAACTAGATAATGTGATTGATGGTGGTGCTGGCTATGATCAGTTATCTGGTGGCGATGGAAATGATATTTTAATTGCCGGTGCTGATGGGGGGCTGCTTTCAGGTGATGCTGGTAGAGATACTTATATTATTGGTGCTAACCAAAACAAAGTAGTGCTAACCCCATATAACTCGACACATAGAGAAGGGATTCAAAGCAAAGCAAAAGATAATCTGCGAGATACTGTAGAGCTAAATGCTGGCTTTAAAGGATTTAGTGCACAAAATAACTCGGGACAAATCAGTGCAAGTTATCAGGGAACTGAAATCGTATTTGGTGGTGCTTATCAACCGGATATAGCAAAGCTTTTATCATTCGCTTTTTATGATAATAAGAATAAGGCACTTGGCCATCAATACGGAGTATTAAATGTACAGGGCGTGTTATCGCTTACCGAGTTGGATTTAAGGCATAATAAGACAACTAACTACCAAATAAACCTTAATACAAACCAATATACATGGGCTGAAGGAACTGGAGAGTTAATCAGTCATCATCAGTCAGTCCATCGAGTCAGCACAGGGGATGGTGATGATATGCTGATTGTTGGTCAGAACAATGAGGTTACTCAGGCTAATTTAGGCGCTGGCCGTAATGTATTATCTATTCAAGGCAATACTTCAATAGTACATTTAACGCATAATGCAGGTAGTGGACTAAGAATTCATTGGCAAGGATTAGCGTGGCAAAAGCTAAAAGTGCTATATCAGGATGGTAAACTGTCACTATTTAATACTGCTTCTGAAGAGCAAGCAGTGGTGCTAGCTAATGCTAATGAGTTGAAAGCAGAGGAGGTAACGATACAAGATGCATCGGGCACTGATCACCAGCTGAATATTGACTTGTTGATTCAAACAGCCAGTCAAATGTCGACAGATGGAGCTGGTAATAGTTTAACTACTAATAATAACTTAGTTAATAATGGTATGAATATCGCGCTTCCACATATTTGATTATATGATAAATAAACACTGGCATAGCCAGTGTTTATTTAACTCATGGTTTAGTTCTCACTTGTTGTATTGAAATTACACTCTATTAAGTCGCCTGGTTGACAGTTAAGGTGTTTACAAATTAGATAAAGTGTAGAAAAACGAATCCCTTTTGCTTTACCTGTTTTTATCAGTGACAAATTTTGCTCAGAAAGCCCCGTTAGTTTTGCTAGTGTTTTTAAACGCATTTTTCTCAAAGCAAGCATTACATCAAGCTTTATATTGACTTCTTCCATACTATTTACCCAATTGAGATTATGGAATTAATGCGTGTTCATCAGAAACTTTCTGAGCTTCGACTAATACCCATGAAATCAAGATGATAATGCTGCCAACAATAAAGGGTAAAATACTATCTGAACCTACAGTTATTTGAAGGATCTTTTGACCTGGTGCGTTTTGAAAGGTTAAAACTAAGGTAAATAGTGTTGAATATATAACTTGGCATGCAATCCATAAGTAGAATAAAAAGCCAATCTTACGCAAGATGATTGCGTTTAATAATGTAAAGATTTCTCCTCGTTCATAATGCCTAAAAAGCTTTATCAGCTGACACAACCCATAGAAAATAATACTTAGTGGTAGCAGAGTAATAACCAGCCCTAATGCTTTCGTGAGAGGGGTAATCGTGACTGGCTCTGAGATGCCTAACAGTGTGGCGAGATTAGGGCTCATAAACAGCCACATAGCAATGGTGCAAATAATAGCTGCAACACCAAGGATAGTGAAAAGTATCCGACAGCGCCTTGAGATTGTAGCAATCTTTTCCATAAAGCCTACCTTTATATAGTTAGCCTATTACTTGATAAATTAAAATAATACTTGATTTTATTATGAAAGTTTAAAGAGTGATCTGTCAAGGAGTTGGTGACAGTTTTTATCCTGACTGGTGTGTTGTCCATAGGTAGCTGGTCTAGTGGTTAAACTATATGTTTCTTGCAGGCGTAATGACTCTCATTCATTGAGTATCTTAAGGTATTACATTTCAATACTTGGCATTTTTTAGTAGCGTAATGAAATATGGCTCATTAAAGTATCGGTTAAATTTAAACGTAAAGAGATTTATTTTTTAGAGTTGATTAATTGTGGCAGTATTAATGAGAGAAGTAACTTTAGACAATATGGCAGAAATATTTGATGCAGTTGTTGTTGGAGGTGGCATCAGTGGTGCTGGAATTTATGAGCAGTTAGCCAGAAACGGATATCGAGTACTGATAATTGATAAAGGTGATTTTTCAAGTGGTACTAGCCAAGCTTCAGGAATGATGGTCTGGGGTGGTCTTCTTTATTTAAAAAATTATGATTTTCAGTCAGTCATCAAATTTTCAAAATCACGAGATAAGTTGATAAATGGAGTAAATACTAAGGTTGGTACAAGAAAGTTTCGATACCTCCCTCTTGTAGAAGGTGGAAGAAGTAAGCGCTTTGCCCATTCCGGGCTTTATTTATACTGGCTAATGAGTCTTGCTCGACGAAAACGTCCCTATTCAGAGTCATGTTTTCCTGAGCAAAAAATCATTAATGAAAGACGTTTTAAAGAATCACTTGTTTATGAAGAGGCAGGCTTGGATGTATCCGACAGTCGATTTGTGCTTGACAGAATAGCTAAATACCGCAGTATAAATTGTTGTGCACTAAATTATTGTAGTTTACAGGGGGCAAGCAGAAAAGATGGATGTTGGTACTTAAATCTATTCGACGAGCATAGTGGCAATGAAATTCAAGTGAAAAGCAAATTGCTGATTAATGCGGGTGGTGTTTGGGCTGAAAAGATTGACGACTTAGTAGCAATACAGTCCCCGTATAAACATGTTTTCAGTAAAGGGGTATACCTAGCTTTTAAACGCCCTATAAATCACCAAGACTGCTTGGTGTTTGAAATGGGGCAACATGGAGATAGTCAAACATTTCACCCTTGGGGGCCGGTATCATTATGGGGGCCAACAGAAACAGCAATGGATGGTTTGTCCGGAGGCTTCCAAGCAACGACTGAGGATGTACGTTTTTTATTAGCTCAAGCTAATCAGAACCTTTCGATGAATTATGATGCAGGTGATATTGTGTCTTTACGATGCGGTATTAGGCCTTTGGCGGTTAAAAAAAGCTATCAAGGAAATCACTATCCTTTATCTCTTTCAAGAAAACATATGGTTTATCATGCGAAAGAGTGCTCTTATATAAGTATTTATGGAGGAAAACTTACATCCTGCGAACAAATGGGTAAAGAGGTTTACCAATACGTTGTGAAGGCTCTAGGGCAACCTATCCGGCAAAAACCAGAAGAAAGAGATTTTGAATTTAATCTTGATGAAAACCACGCACCAACACCGCAATGGAGTATGGATAATGAATATTGCTTAACGCTAGAAGATTTTTTGAGAAGGCGTAGTAATATTTCACAGTGGGTCCATAGAGGTGGTATGGGAATCGCTGATGCAAACCTAAGCAGTATTGAGCATATTAGTAAAATTATTGAAAAAGAAAATGCTGAAATAGCTTTAACTAATTATAAAAATAAAATACATCAAGAATACGATAAATTACTAGATTCTGTATAACGGTGCCCTAAGGAGCAAACCATGAAGAAAATTGTTACTAAACAGCATACACCTATTACCCGTTGGCCTCTTCTTGATCAAAGTGATGAAGATGCGGTTTTAGGCGTTTTACGAGAAGGGAATATTACTACAGCTAAGATTATTCAAGATTTGGAAGATGGCTATAAAAACTATATAGGTAGAAATTATGCATTGGCACATAATAATGGTACTGCAGGGTTGATGGCTGCTTTTCATAGCCTTGGATTACAACCGGGAGATGAAGTATTAGTGCCTACCGCTACTTTTTGGGCTTCAGTATTGCCTATGATTTGGTTTGGGCTAGTTCCCGTTTTCTGTGAAAGCGAATCAGAAACACTAGGGATTGATCCAAAGGATATGTTGAAAAAAATTGGACCAAGAACAAAGGCTGTTGTTGTGGTACACCTTTGGGGGCTACCTTGTAAAATTAAAGAAATCAAATCAGTTGCTGAACAACATAATCTTAAGATAATTGAAGATGCTTCTCATGCTCATGGTGCGAGTTGGAATGGAGTTGCATGTGGTGCATTAGGGGATGTCTCCGTTATGAGTCTTCAGGGGGAAAAACTAGCACCAGCAGGAGAAGGAGGCATGTTGTTGACAGATGATTATGATATATATGAAAAGGCTATTTGTCTTGGTGATATTACAAGAATAATAGAGTTGGAAACAGCACAACGCCGGTTTGCTGCAACTAGCTTTGGAATAAAAACACGTATTGCACCATTATCAGCAGCAATAGGACTTAATCAGTTAAAAAAATTAAAAGAAAACAATCAACAACGTCAACGTAATCACCTATATTTATCGGAAAAATTAGAAGCTTTAGGATTTTACTGTTTTATTCCCGCTGAAAACATTCAAAGAGTATACTTTGAATTTATTATTCGTTATAGAGAGGTTGAACCTGATGGTTTGTTAGAAAAATTGCAAGCAATGGGGTGTCATGTATCAAGACCTCGATATCCATTACTTCATGAACAACCATTTTTTACTGAAGGTAAATATAAAGAAATAGGTCGATATCCTGAAGGTTGTGGCGAAATTGAAAGAGTAATTAATAGTGATTTTGCTAAAACGGCTATGGAAAATCAGCGATTGATCAAGTTGCCTAATTTTTGTGGTAGTGATAATGGGATCTTAGATCAATATATAGAAACTTTTGAAGTGGCGATTAAATGAACAAAGTTTATAACTGGGCTTTACATACACTTCATATAGCCATTATTATTTTTTCAATGACTGGCTGGTTATTTGCAGTAACTAGGCCATATCACTTAGTGCTTTGTGGCTTAATTATTTTCTCATGGTTTGGAGTAGGTCTTTTAGTAAAAAAACCAGGAATGTGTTTAGTCACTGAGTTACAAAAGAAAATTTGGAAAACAATGGGGATTGAAGATAGAGATGGGTACATTATTTATTTAGTGGAAAAAATAACAGGTAAAGCTGCAAATTCAAAAAAAGCTGATATTGTTACACAAGTTTGTTTTTTTAGTGCTTTTGTTTTATCTATATGTTTTTTTATGAGTTAATATTAATAGTCTATATACAGAACTTTCTAATTGATAATGAACTATCAATTTGTAGTAATGATGATTAAGTATCCCCTTCGAGAATGAACTTTATCATTAGCGAAGGGGGCTTTAACTGCTTTGCGAATACCTAAAAATGAATCGAAACAAGTATAGTTTGGTATTAACTCAACAATAATCCTGCCTCACTATCAATGAACTGTTTTGCGCTCCATGACAACACCAACAGTTTGGCGATTTCCTTCACGAGCTTCATAGCCAGTAATTGAATAAAAAGGATACATAGCACCAGTAGCACTACTATCACCATTAACATAATAATGAAAAGCAACGATATTATGTTGGCGAGCTAAACGAATAGCATCATCAAAACTTCCAACATAAGTTGGCCAACCAAAACGTTTATCCGGTTTGCCTTGAAAAGCAACATGCGATAATACAAAGTAACGTCCAGTTGGTGTTGGTGTGTTAAAATTATTATCTGCATTAACTTCAATCAGGCTTTCAGAAGAAATACCTTCTTCATATAAAGAGCTAGCATTTACACTTTGAGCTGTTGCTAAAGATAAAGTTATAGCTGTAAAGAAAAGGGATAATTTTTTCATGTTACTTTCTCCTATTAAGTTCAACTGCTTTAGTTGTATTTAAGTATTTTCAATAAAAGGCTTAAGAAAACTGCTCTAACATTACTGATGTTTTAATTAGATTAAGTATATATTTTTAGCTAAATTATTATGAGCTAAAAATGTAATAGTTAATTAATTTCGACAATATGTGAAAGCTAATGTGAGTTTGTATCTTAGTACTACTTGAAATGCTATTTCACTTCAGCCTTTGATTTGGAAGTGTAGTGAAGTTTCTAAAAAGAAAAACCCATATCTGTGGGTTGACGAATTCAATAAACTTGTATCTAGTAGGGATTCTGATTCAACTTTATTAGTGCTTACTGTTGATATGGCTTTTGTGTTATAAGTGTTATATAAAGTCAGTATAATCTCCACAAAAATTTAATAAGAAGCTACTGGTATATACTTTTGTCTAGGACCAAGAAGCAGTTAAGTGTTATAAAATTTATACAGACAATTATCCATTTGCTCAAACTGATCATTAATAAAGAGTGAATCTATGAGTGAAGTGCACCCACTATCATGGTTTGATGAAGTATCTGCTATCAGTGAGTATTCTGATATTGAAAAATGGTTGTTTAAAGAGCTAGAGCAATATGGGTTTCCATTGTTACTCTTTGGGAATTTAACAAATCCTGGAGCGGGTGTAATAACTAACTTTCCTGATGAGTGGATGCAGAGGTTTGAAAAAAAAGATTACATATATAAAGATGCACCTGCTCAGCACTGCTTTAAGTCTATTACACCTATTGTTTGGAAAGATGCCTATGAGAGGCCTCATGCAACTGGTATAGCAAGAAAAATTATTAATGAAGCAGAGAGCTTTGGGTTGAAAAATGGTTTATCTATTCCAGTAGTTGCTAATAATAATCGGAGTGTATTAAGTGTTTGTTATGACGGAAAAGATAAAGATTTTAGACATTTGTTATCAAAATCGATACTCACTCTGGTTGGCTTAACTCAAACTGTTCAATGGAAGTTGCTTGATAGTTTTGCTGTAGAATTTTTTGATTTACCTAAGTTAAGTAAACGACAGAAAGATTGCTTACATTATTTGTCTCATGGCTATACAAATAAAGAAATTGCTAATTTTATGAAACTGTCACACTATACTGTGACAGATATTGTCTGTGAACTACTTAAAACCCTAAATGCTTCAAATAGAACAGAAGCAGTAATGTTGGCAATAAAACAGGGTATTATTTAAAAACAAGTATATTTCTGTAAGGATAGATTTATAACAGTCATAAATTGTATGTATACAATCCTTGAATGTCCAGTGAGGATAACAAAGCAAGGGTGTAAAGTGTATTCTTGAAAAGGAGAAGTAGTTGGGAACAAATACTAAAACTAGTGAAGTGGAGGAGTAATATTATATTTTTTATAGTAATCATTGACACGTCCATTCTCAACCATTTTTATAATAGCTTCATTGAGAGTTTGGTATGCACTTGCATTAGATGATTTTTTTGACATTCCATAATAATTTCCAATTTTCTGCTCATACTTGTAATTTGCATATGAGTATTGTGTAAAACCTATTTTATTAAGGGCTGATTCTATTGACGATGTATCTAATACAATCATGACTGAAAAACGATTTTTTGAAATCATTTCAGCCATATTTTTGTCATCAAGTGATAGTGTTTTTTGTATTCTTTTGTCTCTATCAAATTTAGGAAAGTAAGCAGTTTTTCTTTTTACCCCTATTCTATATCGGTATAGGTCTTCATATGAGTTTATTTGATTTTCTTGACCTTTTTTGACAAGAAAAGAAATGTTCTTTTGTTGGTAACCGATAGGGCCTAAATAAGCAACATAAGCTTCACGTTCCTTTGTTTTAATTGTTCTTGGTATTATATCAATTCTTCCTTTTTTTAAATCATCAAGACTTCTTGGGAATGGGGCAAAGCGCCATATCACTGTATAACCAATGCGATGAGCTGCATCCTCAAGAATATCGCGTAATGGACCAAAAAAAGTATCAGAATCTTCTACTCTGACCATTTCTGGTGGCCTATGCCGATAATCAGCATAGAGCACTTTGGTTTCTGCAAGAGAAAAAGGCCAATATAAAAATAGTATAATTAATGAGATTAGTCGAACCATTGTACTTTAACCTAACGTTTTATTACAGGGCAGTTAGGCGAGTCTATCAACTGATGACTTCCCAAGAGCTTATTGAAATCTGCATTCACACCATCCGTGGTGTTCAATGAAGATAACAAAGCCTAAAAGGAAAGGTATATCAATCAATATACTCAGCCTTAGAGTTAATATCATTAGGTAAGGTTAAACTCCACTTTTCAAGAAGTTTTTTACTAAATAAAAACTTACCTTTTTCACCAATAGCCGGACGAATATTTGAGGGGCTATCACCGTTCAGAATGCGTTTTGCAATTTCTGCTGCTTTTTCACCTTGGCTATAACCTTCTAGGACTAAACCGCCAATAGCTTTATCTGGGCCAACAGTAAAACTCCAAAATGCAAATAAGGGAATAGGGGTATTTTTAGATGTCCAATTGATTAAAGTTTCTGCATTGACACTATTATTTTTATCATCAACTAAGGTATGATATAGGCCAATGATTATTGAATCAAAACCGTCATTCTTTGACGCATGCACGGTAGATTCCCATAAATCTTTTTTACTAATCTGCTTTAACTCTAATTGAACGCCGGCTATTTTCAAAGAAGTTTTTCCTTTAAAGGCTTCTTCAACAGCATGTTTTGATGTGTTACCGCTATCAAATAAGATTAGTATTTTTTTAGCTTTAGGCATTATTTTTTTAATTTCTACAACTGATTTTTTAAATAATGGCCTTTCCAATACCCCGGTTATGTTATTACTGAGCTTCATCCTTCTAGGGTTAGAGTTAATTCCTAAATAAACAACAGGAGTTTTTGTGGCTCCTAATTTATCAGCTAAAAACTTTAAAGCATTATCATCACCAAGGAAAACAAGCTTTGGTTGAATGCCTTGATAGAATTGCCAGGCCTCATCAGCTTTTTTTTGATATTCAGTTTTTGGCACTCTTTTAGTATCCATTTGAAAGCGGTGTATTTTATAACCACTATCTTCAAAAGCCTTATTGATACCATTAACATAACTAGCGTCCCAAGGATACTCTGCATGATAGCTTTCAATGATAAGTAGATCTTTTTCAGCGGCATCAACAACGTTAAGAGTGATGGAAAGTATCAATATGGATAATAACTTCGATTTCATTATACAACTCCTATTCAATAAAGGTGGTATTTAGCCTGATGCTATCTGGCAATGTTATTTTCCATTTAGCTAACTGACTTTTACTATAAATAAACTCCCCCTTTGGGGGGATTTGGGGTAGGATATTTTCAGGTTTGGTCCCATTTAAAATTTTCTTTGCTATCTTGGCCGCTGCTAGACCTTGAGACTTTCCTGTCATAACTAAACCACCAATTGCTTTATTTTTACCTACTGAAAAGTCCCAAAAAGCAAATAAAGGTAGTGGTGTATTTGTCGATAGCCAGTTGATAACTTCTGAACCTTTAATATGTAGGCCATTTTTATCATGAAGGGTAAAGTAAAGTCCTGACCATATTGCTTGATAACCGTCCTGCTTGGCCATTGACACTGCTTTTTTCCATGAATCTAGATTATTAGAAATAAAAAGATGGGTATCAATATTGCCAATTTTCTGAATGGACTTGTTTTGGAAAAAATCTTTTATCGTATGGTGTGAAGTAGTACTATTATCAAACAGTATTAATGCTTTAGTTAATTTAGGGTATATCTTTTTTGCATTGAGAAGTGAGCGTTTAAATAGTGGTCGCTCAAGTACTCCTGTAATATTTTTATATTTATAAATACCAGTATTTCTTGGGTTAGAATTTACTCCTAAGTAAACAACTGGATATTTGCTCGTACTTAATCTATGAGATAAATATTCAAGAGCATTGTCATCGCCAAGGAATATTAAAAGGGGATCTATTGCTTGTATCACCTTCCAGGCTTTATCGGCCCTTGATGGATACATAATAGGGGAAAGTCTTTTCGTATCCATTTGAAAATGCTGGACAGTAAATTCACTTAGGCTATTTGATATTGCTTCAACATAGTCTTTACTCCACTGATAGCCTGAATGGTAACTTTCTATTATCAATAAGTCTCGTTTATCTGCAAAAGGCTGAATGCAAAGCAATACTTGCATTAGTAGTAGGCCTGATATTACTCGATACATAAACTGAACCGGGCACCTGAGCTATTAAATACAGCATAGAATGTGTGGTTATTTTTGTTATCCTAATTTGTAATATAAAAGATATTGTGAAAGATTATTTTATAATTAGAGGTGCCATTTAGTCTTTTTGACTTTTAGGGGTATCAAGTTGGATGGTTGTATACTCTTTTAAAATTGATTGGTAGGTTCCATCGTCTAGAATAGCTTGGTAACCATCATTGAAGGCTTTGATTTTTTGTTTAATACCTGGCACTTTACGGCTGAACATAACATACAGCTTATGGACATATAAAGGAGGGGACATATACTCAAGTTGTGGCTTTAAGTGAGGGTATATTTTGTTAATGTAATAAATACCAACGTATTTGTCCAAAGGTGCTAAGTCAACTCTTTGTAGTACAATTTTTTGTAAATTAACAGTATCTTCTGGAATTGCAACTTTATCAAGAAAGTCTGCCTTATCAAAAGTGGGTGAATAGACAATACCTATGCCAGTTCCTATTCTATAGGATTGCAAGTCACGTAAAGAGCGCCAACTAATATCACTATTAACATGCTTAAAAAAAACAACTGGGCTATCCATAAATGGCCTAGAATAAAAGTACTTTCTTGCACGTTCTTCTGTGTAATAAGCTATTGGAGTGGCATCTATTCTTCCGAATTCTACTTCAAGTAAACATCTGGCCCAGGTAAGAAAGTGAAACTTAACCCTATAGCCAGATCGCTTATATGCTTCAACAACTATTTTTGAAACTAACCCATAATCAGGCAATTGCTCTCCATAAAATGGCTCCCATGGGCTACCAGTCACAGATACTTCTTTATTAATAGCATCTGCTTTTACATTGTTGCTAACAACTAATAAGGAAATAATTATAGAAGAGATTAATGTATGCATTAGCTTTAATTGATTGAAAGCATTTTTATGTAGTATATACATAGTTTTATACAAGTTGATTAATTTAATTGAAAATTTGACCTGTTGCTTTTTTTATTAATAAATTTGATGGCTCGTTATAAGTGTAAAGTTAGTCTTGCTCTATTTAGAGTTAAATTACTGTGATACCGTGAAATATCTGAATTGTCTGTTAGCACAAAATTATCTAGCAATCTAACTTTGGAGTGATAGATATACAGATATACTTATGACTAAATTACTTATAAATGAGTAAGGAGTAATTATGCGTAAGTTCCTTCTAGCATTAAGCATAGGTTTTCCTTTGCTATTTTCATCAACCTTATATGCAGCGCAGTCGGTGAAAGTAATGGCTGATGAGGCTTACCCTCCTTACTCATATAAGAAAGATGGTAAAATGACGGGTATTTATACTGATGTACTATCCGCCATTTTTGCTAAGATGCCTGATTTTAATATAAAAATAGAAGGGGTTCCTTGGAAGCGTGGCTTGAAATCTATGGAGGCAGGAGAAGGTTTTGCGTTATATCCTCCTTATAAACGAGAAGACAGACCTTATATGGACTACACAGCACCAATATTAGCAGAAGAATCTGCTGCTTATTGTGATGAGAAAATTCTGTCGAAATCACGTCCAAAATGGCCTGAAGACTACTACGGCTTGAGAATAGGTAGTAACTCTGGTTTTGCAGTAGGGGGAGCTGTATTTGATAGAGCTGTTCAGGATGGCTTAATTAAGCTTAGTGAGGCTAAAGGTAATGATAAAAATCTGCTTAAGTTAATTAATGGCAGAATTGACTGCTATATAAACGATGCCTTATCTATTGAGTGGGAGTTAAATCAGCTAAAACAGAAAGGAAAATATAAAGGCTCGGGCATTGTTAGAGGTGCAACCATAAGTGGTGAATATGGCTACCTGGGCTTTACTAAAAAAGGTGATGCGTTTTCTTATTTAGAAAAATTTAAAGAAGAGTATCATAAAAATCTAGAAGAAATGAAATCAAATGGTGAAGTTGATAAAATAATTAAAAAATATACAGAATAGTTGATTTTTTGTTAGTTTAACATTCTGTAATTCTCCTATTACTCACAGTGTAACTGAATTTACTTATCCCCCAAGGAAATCAAAAGATAATTTGGGGGATGATGATATAGTTGCATTAGAAGGTTATTTAAATCGAGAGCTCTCTATTGCCAGCCTAGATCCAGATGATCTGTGGCTTAGTCCATTTCAATAATAAAATCTCTTCATATAAGGCTAGAGACTATGTTAGCTTTTAGCTGTTTGCTTATGGGTGATTTTATTTATCCATTGTTGCAGCCCATGTGGTAGTGGTACTCCAAAGCGGTCAAGTATTGATAGGCTTTGAATATACAGCTCATGTTGTGTGCCATAACGTTTTTCAAAATTATCTCTAAATGGATGCACTGCATACCACTTAAGGCTGTCATGGCCTTCCCCATGTTTATGATGACCAGAACATAGTGGTAGTACATACCAATGACCATTTGAGCTAGTACTGTTTCTTATATGATGAATTGTCGCCCAGTTAGCAAATAAACCAGCCTGTCGACAAGCGATACAGCCTACGTATTCAATAAGTGATTGATGAAAGCTTTTTTGCTCCTTATTGACTAATGATGTTCTTATTAACATATAATGCTCCTGTCGTTAGCTATTTGTTAGCTTATATTATTACTATAGTAATGCTATTAGTTATCAAACTTGCTAATCATTGACTATGGTTGACCTGTAAATAATTTACGCAACCTTAATGCCAAAAAAATAATTTATGATTTTCAATAAATTACTCAGGTGGCCAATTGAAAGTGTTAAATAACTAGTCAGTTGTTGTATTGTTTGATCAGTATTATAAGAGTTAAGGTATAGTCATATAAGTAAGAGGGATATAACTACTTATAGCTGTTTGTTATAATAACATGGATGAGCTGTATCCTGCTGCGGCTGAGCAATAAGTAATAAAGCAGCCAGTCATTCTAAAAAATGAGTTCACTCATCAATAATGGAAGTGAAGCTATGTCAGATCATAAACAACTTTGTACTAAAGCATCAGACTTATTGGTTAAAGCGTTAGAAGCTGAAGGGGTTACTCATATTTTTGCTGTGCCAGGTGAAGAAAACCTGGATATGGTTGAGTCACTAAGAAATTCATCCATTAAGTTAGTATTAACCCGTCATGAGCAGGGGGCTGCTTTTATGGCTGCAACCTATGGGCGTTTAACAGGTAAGGCAGGCGTTTGTATGGCTACTTTAGGGCCTGGTGCAACTAACTTTGCAACACCCGCCGCTTATGCTCACTTAGGAGCATTTCCATTAATTATGATTACTGGGCAAAAGCCTATCAAAAAATCCAAGCAAGGGCAGTTTCAGATTATTGATGTGGTTGGTCTATTTGAGCCTATTTGTAAAATGTCGAAGCAAATAGTGCATGGTAATACTATTCCTTCATTAGTACGTGAAGCATTTCGGTTAGCTGAAGAGGAACGTCCTGGAGCAGTGTTATTGGAACTGCCTGAAGATATTGCTGCAGAAGACACTAATGCTGCTATTATTGAGCCACATTCAAGGCATTATGCTGTAGCCAGTGATTCTGCTATTGAAGAGGCTGTTACATTAATAAAGCAAGCAAAACGACCATTGGTATTAGTGGGGGCAGGCGCTAACCGAAAAGAAGTAAGACCGGCTTTGTGTGATTTTGTCCATACAACACGTATTCCATTTTTTAATACGCAAATGGGTAAAGGGGTAATAGACGAGCGCTCTGAATTATTTATTGGCACGGCTGCTTTATCAGATAATGATTATTTACACTGTGCGATTGATCGGTCTGATTTAGTGATTAATATAGGCCATGATGTTGTTGAAAAACCCCCATTTTTCATGGAGTCAGGTGGTAAGCAAGTCATTCATATAAATTATAAGTCGGCTCAAGTTGACCAGGTTTATTTCCCTCAAGTAGAAGTGATCGGTGATTTAGCGGCTTCAATTAGCCGCCTTAAAGCAGCCTTAGGGAAAGTAGAAGCTGACTTTAGTTATTTTGAAAAAATTAAAACTGGGGTTGATAAACATACCTTAGAAGATGCTGATGATGACCGTTTTCCAATTATTCCCCAACGTCTGGTGGCAGATACCCGGAAAGTAATGGGGGATAAAGATATCATTGCGTTGGACAATGGTATTTATAAAATTTGGTATGCTCGCAATTATAAAGCTCACTATCCGAATACTGTATTACTAGATAATGCACTGGCCACTATGGGGGCAGGGCTACCTTCAGCGATGATGGCAGCAATGCAGTACCCTGAACGACGGGTGATGGCTATTTGTGGTGATGGTGGTTTTATGATGAATAGCCAGGAGTTAGAAACGGCTGTGAGGCTTGGGCTTAATCTGGTAGTAACGGTACTTAATGACAGCAGTTATGGCATGATTCGTTGGAAGCAAGGACAAGCTGGCTTTGAAGACTGGGGGTTAGAATTTAATAACCCAGATTTTGTGCAATATGCTAATAGTTATGGTGCCACTGGACACCGAGTTGATAATACGGAAGAGCTGGTGGCGACTTTTGAGAAAGCATTTGTCACAGGTGGTGTGCATTTAGTTGATGTGCCTGTGGATTACTCAGAAAATAAACGAGTACTTATTGATGAACTTCAGGCAAAGGTTTGTATGTTATGAGTAAAAGTCAACCTAATACGCAACTTGAAGTGTTGACCGCTTATGGGCAAGCGCACCTTGCAACACTGGCCATGCATACGGCAGATGATGCTGAGCGAATGCTTGGCATTGCAGAAAGTTTATTTAAGAGACGTGATGCCTGGCTGGCCAAACATGAGCGAATTGCCATTTTGAAAAAGCTGACGAGCTTAATGAGCGAGCAAGTTGAAGCACTAGCAATGACTATTGCTAGAGAGGGTGGCAAACCGTTAAAAGATGCTCGTGTTGAAAGTGAGCGAGCTGTTGATGGTGTGGAAAAAACTATTGAGGCTTTAGCCCATTTGAATGGTAGTGAAATACCCATGGGGCTTACGCCAGCGGCAGCAAACAAATTGGCTTTTAGTTATCGTGAGCCAATTGGGGTTGTTGTGGCTGTTAGTGCATTTAACCACCCGCTAAATTTAATTATTCACCAAGTAATACCCGCAGTAGCGGCAGGTTGCCCTGTTATTGTTAAACCAGCGTCAACAACTCCACTGTCTTGTCTTAAAGTTGCTGAGCTGCTGGCAAAGGCAGGTTTACCGGATGGCTGGTGTCAGGTTTGTATTTGTGACAATACAGTAGCAACGCAACTGGTTACTGATAGTCGACTTGGTTTTTTTAGTTTTATTGGTTCTGCCAGAGTGGGTTGGCAATTACGCAGCCAGTTGGCACCAGGTGTGCGCTGTGCATTAGAGCATGGGGGAGTTGCACCAGTTATTGTGGATAACACCGCTGATATTGAAGCAATGATACCTAATCTTACTAAAGGTGGCTTTTATCATGCTGGGCAAGTTTGCGTATCGGTTCAGCGGGTTTTTGTGCCTAAAGCAATGGCAGAGGATATTGTAGGTAAACTGGCGAAAGCAGCAGAACAATTAGTAGTAGGTGACCCTACTCAGGCTGATACTGACGTAGGCCCATTAATTCTGCCACGAGAAGTTGATCGGATTGATGAATGGGTGCAAGAAGCGGTGCAGCAGGGAGCAAGGCTCGTTACAGGTGGAAAAAAACTAGCTAACGGTTGCTATACGCCAACTGTACTATTAGATCCGCCCGAGCAAGCGAAAGTATCGACACTAGAGGTATTTGGACCTGTGGTCTGTGTTTATAGCTATCAAACCATTGATAAGGCTGTTCAGCGGGCAAATAGTTTAAATGTGGCTTTTCAAGCGGCTGTATTTAGTAGCGATTTACAGCAAAGTATGAAAGTCATGCAGCAGCTAGATGCTTCGGCAGTTATGTTGAATGATCATACGGCATTTAGAGTAGACTGGATGCCCTTTGCTGGCCGCCGTCATTCTGGCTTAGGTACAGGAGGTATTGGCTATACGATGCATGATATGACCCAAGAGAAAATGTTTGTATTAAGTTTGTAAAAAATAATAGTCATTAGAGGTATCCTAATGCTTTAGACATTATTAAACCTATTATGAAAGACCGTATGGCATTTGCCAGTGAATCAGGCTGTGATGCAGTTGAAGTGGATAATGTTGATGCATTTGAAAATACTGAAGAAACCCACAGCTACGTCACCTATAAAGACCAGCTTAATTACAATAAGTGGCTAGCAAATACAGCGCATCAATTTAATTTAGCCATTGGTTTAAAAAATGATATTCAGCAGCTTAAAGAGCTAGTTGATTACTTTGATTTTGCAGTTAACGAGCAATGTTTTGCTTATAGTAATGAGTGTATACGGTATGAGTCTACTTTCTTAAAGGCGGGCAAAGCTGTATTTAATCAGGCAAGATAAACTATTTGTTAGTGCATACTAATAAGAATTGTTTTTCTAAAAAAAGTATACACTAACTGTTTAATTACTTAATGATAAACTTGAATTGATTTTAATATAGCAAACTCATTCGGCTTGCTTAATAAACCGTCAGCTTCAACAACAATTGATGAAACAGTGCTATATACAGGTACTGTTAAGCGAGCCACAGGATTTTGTGGATGTTTACATTTTGAGGCAAAATTACTTCCACAAACTTTATCAAGATAGGTGAAAAACTGTTTGTAACCAATCAGTCGACCTTTTTCGCCATTGTTTGCCTCATAAACACGGATTTCTGTTGGGCGCTTTTGCCACCAATCTGTTAAAAAACCAACAGAGGAAACTAATTGCTCATTACCAAGATCAACTGTTTTACTGAAATGAGCACTCGCATTTGGATACATGCGTTCGTCAACATTTACTTCAGTGATTAATTCATTTGAAAAGGTTGCACTACTAGCCGTTGCTAAACAAAGGGCAGATAATAATAGGCGAGCTTTTTTAAATGGCATGGGTAATCCCTCACTAATTTTTAATTAGTTTTATTGAATGGTGAGTCAAGACGGTAATTCATATTGACTTGAAAATCAAATAAAAAGTCTATTGTTGTATGTGCTGAGGAATCATGCACTAACATGCTAAGTTAATAAATGGTTACTGATAAATAAAAGCTGATATTTAATAATAAGCGGTTGCTTAAAACTTGTTGTCAATAAACTTAATTAAATAGGATTCATATGATTCTAAGTTGCTTAGTGCATTCTCATAGTTTTTTGCATATTTGATAGCCGTTTTTTTTGAAAAAACTGTGTATAACCCTACTTTGGGTTCAGGTAAAGATACAACTTTAATGTTGTTATAAAAGCCGTTGATCTTTGCTGTGTAGATTAGTTCGTAGCTGTCAGGTGAATAAACCGCGTCAAGCCTTTCCCTTAGCATTATTTTGTAATTTCGAAAAATTATATTATTGCCGCTGAGAGGTTTTGTTTTTAAACGTTTGTCCCTCATTAATGGCGATAAAAACCCTTTTTCATATATACCAATATCCATCAGTAATATGTCATTAATAGACTGTAGAGAGTCCAGGGGTGATTTTTTTAAGAGCATAAAGGATGGCTGCATCTTCAGAAAAGGCTTCGAGGGGTAGGTAAATTTTTTTGCTCTTTGTGGACTTTTACCTAATGCAACAGCTAAGTCTATTTTCCCCAATTCGAGTGCTTGCAATAAACGAGATAATGGATAGGGTTTTGGTGGAATTTGAAGCTCTGTTACTCCGGATTTTTCCATTACTTTTTTGAGATAGCTGATAGCAGGCCCTTTAGGGGGAGTATTATTTTCTCCTTCTTCTATATGAGGAATTAAATTAAAATAACCAACTTTAAGGCTCTGAGCCCAAGCTGAGAAAGGTGCCAGAGTTATGCAAAGACATCCTAAATAAGCCAGTTTGTATTTTAGTGGGGATGTACTCATTCCACTATACTCTTTGCGAAAGGCTTTTTGAGGGCTTGCTTTACAGTAATAAGCTAGCCCTTAAAAACCATTTGCTTTGACTATAGATTATACGCTTAACTATAATTTCTTAACAAAAACTTTTGAGCCTCGCTTAGGATTATAGGTACTTTTTTTTGCATTAGGCAATGCATCAAGGGTGGTTTCTTCAAAGCCTCTCTCTAAAAACCAGTGGGCAGTTTTGGTGGTCAGCACAAAAAGCGCTTTGATCCCTTGTTTTCTGGCTGCTTCTTCATTGTGTTGAAGCAACAAGTTGCCACGCTCGCTGCCTTGATAGTCTTGATGGACGGCCACACAAGCAAGTTCTGCACTGTCGCTATCAGAATAAGGATGAAATGCAGCGCAGCCAATAATTGTGCCGTCGCGCTCGATGATGGTGAATAAATTAATTTCCTGTTCAATTTGCTTTCTTGAGCGACGAACTAAAACGCCTTGTTTTTCTAAAGGTTGAATTAATTTTAAAATACCGCCAACGTCTTCAATGTTGCCTTGACGAATTTCTTCATAGCCATCATGAGTAATCAGGGTTCCGGAGCCATCGCGGGTAAAAAGTTCTTGTAATAATGCGCCATCTTGCTGGTGGCTGATAATATGTGCTCGGTCGGTACCCCCTTCACATGCAGTTAAGGCGGCAGATAATAATCGTTTGGCTTCGAGAGATTTTGTCTGCTTTAAAATCCGCAGGGCTTCTGCAGGTTTCATGGTTCTGATTAGCTGATTATTATTATCCTGGATGCCAGACTTCGAACCAAAAATAATCAATTTTTCTGCACCCAGTGTAATGGCTGTTTGAGTAGCCACATCTTCAGTTGCTAGATTAAATACTTGACCTGTTGGTGAGGAGCCAAGGCAAGATAGTAGCACTACATAACCATCATCCAGCTGTTGGAAAATAGCCTTACGGTCGATACGGCGTACATCGCCAGAATGCAAAAAGTCTACGCCATCTACTACTCCAATAGGCTTGGCTGTAACGAAATTGCCGCCTATGACTCGGATTCTTGCATTATGCATCGGGGAGTTGGCTAACCCCATCGAAAGCATGGATTCTATTTTAATGCGTAGATTACCTACCGCATCTTTAACACTTTCAAGTACTTCTTTGTCAGTTATACGCTGATGCTGGTGAAATTTACACGCCACTTGTCGCTCTTTAAGGTATTGATCAATTTGAGGTCTGGCACCAAAAACGACAACCAGGCGAACTCCTAAGCTATTTAAAAGTGCAATGTCATGGATGATGTTGCCAAAGTTATTATCGGCAATGGCTTCGCCACCAATCATTAGTACAAACGTACGGCCTCGGTGAGCGTTAATATAGGGTGATGAGTGGCGAAAAAAACTTACATATTCAGGGGAAGAAAAATCAACCATGGCATTACATCTACACTAGCAACAAAATTCACTAATTAACTGTTGAAGCAAACTAACTGTTGGTTTTACCGTATCCATTGATAGATATTCATCAGGCTGGTGGGCTTGATCAATATTACCTGGGCCAAGTACTACTGTTTCCATCCCCAGCTCTTGTAAGAAAGGGGCTTCTGTGGCGAAAGCAACTGATTCTGCATGATGCCCGGTTAATGTTTCAACTGTTTTTATTAAAGTACTGTTTTTATCTGTAGCAAACGCCTCCACGCCAGGGAAAATCGCTTCAACACTGATAGGTACTTGGTAATCATGGCTGATAGGTGAAATCCGTGCTTGCAGCATTTCTCTTAGTTCATCACAGTAAAGGCCTGGTAGCGGGCGCAAATCGTACTCTAAACTACATTCGCCGCATATTCGGTTAGGGTTATCCCCACCATGAATACAGCCTAAGTTTAAAGTAGGTGCTGGCACTTCAAAAAGCGGATTGTTATAGCGTGTAGCAAGCTCGGTACGAAAACTTAAAATGGTATCAATGACTTGATGCATTACTTCAATTGCATTTATACCCAAGGCAGGATTGCTGGAGTGTCCCGCCTGGCCTTTAATATGCACTCTCTCCATCATGATGCCTTTATGCATATAAATGGGCTTTAAACCAGTTGGCTCACCAATAACTGCATAGCGGGCTTTAGGTTTACCTGCTTTAGCTAATGCACGAGCGCCATCCATTGAAGACTCTTCATCGGCGGTGGCAAGAATAATCAGTGGCTGTTTTAGTGGTTTATCTAAAAAGGACTTAATGGCCTCAATGGCTAAGGCAAAAAAACCTTTCATATCGCAAACACCAAGGCCATACCATTTATTACCTGCTTCCGTTAACTTGAATGGGTCATATTGCCAGCGCTGTTGATCATAAGGGACAGTATCGGTATGGCCTGCCAGTACTAAACCTCCGGGGCCACTCCCCAACGTTGCAATTAAATTTGCCTTTTGAGGCTGATCAGGTAAGGGGATAATTTCAATGCTAAAGCCAAGCTCACTTAACCAGTTGGCCAGTAAATCGATAACAGGGCGGTTGCTTTGGTCAAGTTTTGGGTTAGTGCAGCTGATAGAAGGGATTTCTATCAGGTTGGTTAACATAGTTGCAAGTTGAAGTTTAGACACCTGGTTTTATCCTTTTTATTGTTTTAGGGCCTGTGGTTAACACTAATATAGTCGGCAGGCCTCTAATTAAGTAGCTATACCCTTCACGAATGGTTTCTAGGATACCCTCTTCAAGAGACATTGGCGGTGGTATTAACGATATTTGTAAAGCATTACATAGCTACTTTCAGTTGTTTATAGATTCTGACATTACCGTTTTTATTTCTGCTTAGGAACATTCGAGAAATAACTTGAAAAAGTTTTGGTCCAAAGCGCCTGTCTGACAAGGCGAAAACACGAAGGCATAGTGGGCCTATGTAAAGCTCTTTACATTCTAGTAACTAGAACCTTTATAGTTAGTTGTACTCTGATTAAACAGGCTGTAGTGATAGTAGGCATCACTAGAGGGATATAGATATGACTGAAGCTGCACTTAATGAATACCAAATTGCAGTTGTTGGCATGCGCTGTCAGGGATGTGCAAATAAAGTTCAGCGTGAAATACAACAATTGCCGCAAGTTGATCATGCAGTGGTTAACTTTGCCAGTGGGCTGTTATCAGTCGCTGCTTCAGAAGAAGCAATAGCTTTAGTGGTCGATAAGGTGAAAACGCTAGGCTATCAAGCAATATTGTCAGATTTAGATAATGCTCGGCAGCGTCATCGGGAACAACAACAGCTGGCTCAAAACAAAGAGTACCAACAGAGAATCAACCTACTCGGCAGTTGGGTTTTGGCACTGCCTCTGTTAATTAACATGCTATCCATGTTGCTGCTGGATCAACCGTTACTTTCAGAGTGGTGGCAGTGGTTGTTGGCTACTCCTGTCCAGTGGTGGTTTGGTCGTCAGTTTTATTTGGGAGCAATAAAGGCGATTAAAGCAGGCTATGCCAATATGGATGTGCTAATCAGCTTAGGTACTGTAACTGCTTACAGCTATAGCCTGGTTGTGCTGCTAATTGGGTTAAATCAACCTGTGTATTTTGAAGGGGCTGCATTAGTTATTAGCTTTGTTTTATTAGGTAACTGGTTGGAAAGCAGGGCCACCCAAAAAACCGCCTCAGCTCTAACTCGGCTAATGGAGTTGCAACCAGATACTGTTAATAAACTGGATGCTAACCAACAGATAGCTGTAGCACCTTTAATCAGTGTAAGAGTTGATGACTTATTACTGGTGAAGCCAGGAGAAAAGGTGCCTGTTGATGGGGAGGTGGTTACGGGAGTCAGTGAACTGGATGAGTCGGTTGTAACAGGTGAAAGCGTGCCTGTTTTAAAGCAGCCAGATGATACGTTGGTGGCAGGCAGTATTAATGGTGGCCAGGCACTAACCATGCGAGCAACCCGAGTAGGAGATGACACCACCCTAGCAAAGATTATTAGTTGGATTGAGCAGGTCCAGTCGAATAAAGCTCCTGTACAACGATTGGTAGATAAAGTCAGTCAGTATTTTGTGCCAGTGGTTTGTGTCATAGCTTTGTTGGCAGGGTTAGGCTGGTGGCTTGGAGCGGGAGATGTTAATCAGGCTATTTTAGCACTGGTTGCTGTGCTGGTAATTGCTTGTCCTTGTGCACTGGGGCTTGCCACACCAGTTGCGATTATGTCGGGCACTGGTGCTGCTGCCAAGGCGGGAATATTAATTAAAGACATTGGCGTACTGGAGCAGAGTCGTCAGGTGAATAAAGTGGTGTTTGATAAAACAGGTACGTTAACTAAAGGCAAGCCAACAGTAACAAAAGTAATTATTTACTCCTATTGTGAGGTTGCTATTAACGAACAACAGTTAATGTCTTTTGCTGCAAGTGCTCAGCAAGCTAGCGAGCATTTACTAGCTAAGACGACAGTTGAATATGCTAAAACGAATAAACTCACCATTGAGCCTGTTGACCAATTAAGTAACTACCCAGGAGAAGGCATTGCAGCAACGGTGAGTGGCAAGCAAGTTGTGGTTGGGAACAGTAAGCTATTAACACGCTTTAGCCTTTCATGTCCTAAGCAACTAGAAGACCTGGTAAATAAAGAAATTGCTTCGGTAGCTTATGTGGCAATTGATGGGCTAGTAGCAGGAGCCTATCTGTTGTCAGATCCAATACAAACCAATGCTTTTGCAGCAATAGCTAAATTACATCAGCTTGAGTGCCAGCCTGAGTTGTTGAGTGGAGATAGAAAGCAAGTAGTTACTAGTGTTGCTACTGAATTAACGATTAATCAATGGCAGGCAGGCGTATCGCCCGAGCAAAAGGCCCTGCGAATAACAAGCCTAAAAAATGCAGGAAACTGTGTGGCAATGGTTGGTGATGGCGTGAATGATGCGCCGGCGCTGGCAGCAGCTGATATTGGTATAGCCATGGGAAGTGGCACTGATGTAGCCAAAGAAACAGCCGCAGTTACCTTACTAAGGCCTGACCCAATATTGGTCCCCGCTACGCTGGAAATTGCCCGCAAAACCTATTGGAAAATACGCCAGAATTTATTTTGGGCTTTTTTCTTTAACTGCTTAGCAATTCCCGTGGCTGCGCTAGGTTATTTAAACCCTGCTATTGCTGGAGCAGCAATGGCGTTCAGTAGTTTGTTTGTTGTAACTAACTCGTTGTTCTTACAGCGTTGGACACCCGTAAAGTAATAATGAAAAAGCAGGTTTTTAAACGCATGAATATCAGCGAAGCAGCCAAAGCATCAGGCTTAACAGCAAAAACCATTCGTTACTATGAAAGTATTGGGCTGATTAAACCAGCTCGTCGTTTAAGTAATGGCTATCGGTCATACAGCGAAGAAGACATCAGCAGCCTGAAACTTATCCATCAGTTGCGGGGATTCGGCTTTTCATTAAGTGAGTGTGAAGACCTGCTTTCTTTATATAAAAAATCAGACAGGCAAAGTCGTGATGTAAAAGCAAAAGTAGCTGTTAGGCTAGAGCAAGTCAGAACCAAGATTAATGAGCTTGAACAACTGGCAGACTCATTAGAACAAATGCTAGACAGCTGCGCGGGTGATGATCAGCCAGAGTGTGGGATTATTAATCGGTTGGTGGAGTAGTGGGGGCTGCTTTTACTATAAGCAGGTGACTCTTTGTTTATCAAAAAACCAAAAATATGAGAATCAAAGTGTTTTGACCTTCATCTGTTAGTGTCTAATGGTTTTGTGTATCAAAAAATAGATAATCTTGATATCTAACTGCTTTGTCATTAAAATATCTGATTATTTTAATGACAAAGTATTGGCTATATTGATATGCAAATAAACTTGGATAATGCGGTTCATTATCACTATGGGAAATTTCCACCTAATAAACTTGCTTATGAAAACTTTGTCGATTCCTTAGCCAAAGCAACTGATGCTGTAGCACGCTATGATCAGATGTTAAAAAATATGCACAATAGTGAAATACTACTAACTCCACTAAGAAACCAAGAAGCAGTTATATCTTCAAGGATGGAGGGTACAGTCAGTACTATGGATGAAATTCTCAAGTATGAAGCAGACTTTGAGAGTAACCCAGAAAAAAGCACTCATGTTAGATCAGAAGTCATAGAAACTATTCTCTATCAACGAGCATTGAGAGCAGCCCAGCAGGCGATGGAGGATGGTTATCCTTTATCCCAGTCACTTATAAAAGGAATTCATCAGAGATTATTATCTTTGGGTAGAGGTGCTACAAAATCACCTGGAGAATTTAAAAGTGAACAAAACTATTTAGCGGATAAGTTTAAGGGAAATATATTATTTGTTCCAATAAGTCCAGAAAAACTACAAGATGGGCTGGATCAACTCTTTGAATATATAGAGCATAATACGCATCCAATACTAATTAAAACAGCTATGACTCATATTGAATTTGAGGCATTACACCCATTTAAAGATGGCAATGGTCGTATTGGTCGTATGTTAATTACTTTAATGCTATGGACATCTGGCACTATATCTGCTCCTCATTTTTATATAAGTGGCTATCTAGAGGAAAATAAAGATTTATATATAGATACTATGAGGAACGTATCAAAGAATGGCGACTGGGAGAGTTGGTGTAGTTTTTTTCTTGAGGCTATAGAACAACAGGCTATTAGGAATCTTACTATTGCTGAAAACATTCAAAGCTTGTATGAAAATATGAAAGTCACTTTTGCAGAAGTGCTTTCGTCCAAATGGAGTGTTAATACTCTGGACTTCATTTTTGCAAACCCAGTTTTTAGAAATAATAGATTCACAACCCATAGTGGTATACCTGCTGCAAGTGCTGCCAGGTTTACAAGAATACTGCTGGAAAAGCAATTGATTACTACAATAGAAGAAGCATCAGGAAGAAGACCTGCGTTGTATTCATTTGAGCCACTTATGCAACTTGTAAGAGTATAAGCTCAAAAATAAATGAAAATTGCCTTCGACTTAGACGACACATTAATACCAACTACTAGAAAGTTTAGTGTTGGCTCCAAAACAGTATCATTCCCATATAGTTTGATTTTTAAAGAAGAAATTAGAGTAGGGGCAGTTGGCTTGCTTCAACAGCTTGCTAATGTGCATGAAATTTGGGTGTATACCACTTCATTGCGTTCCAGTACCTACGTGAGATGCTGGTTTAACTCTTTCGGTGTAAAGTTATTTGGTTTTATAAATGCTCAAACACATGCTGAAAAAGTGCGTGGAACACAATACTCGCGCTTATCAAAAGCACCTAAGCTGTTTGGTATAGATGTTTTAGTTGATGACTCGCCTGGTGTACTTATTGAGTGTCAACAACAAGGCTCCCACTGTATACTAGTAAGGCCAGATGATAATAACTGGTTGAGTACTATTATGACAGAATTGCAGCTTTAATTGATTAGAGGGGGATATCATTGTATTTTCTAAAGTCTGGGATAAAAAAACATCCGGTAAAAAGATGGAACCTGCCTGATCGAATATTTTTTGGCTTTGGGGCATGCCATATTTTAGCTGGTGTATATCTAAAAAAATTCCCAGATAAAGGATTTTATGCTTTGAGGATAGAGCCTAAAACAGGGTTTTATGGAAATCATATTTTTATAACCAATGGGATAGTTGCATTTGATTTTCATGGTTATTCATTAAACAGCCAACTTATTAAACATTTTTGGAAAGGTTGGTCTGATCGGTATCCGGGTTGGGATGCAAGTATAGAGAAGGTAGATTATCCACTGCTTGATACAGAGAGTTTAAATCAGCGAAAGATGTTGGGGCCAGATCAATACTTACATAATCCTATTGAAAGAGCCGAGAGGTTTATGAACCGATTTGATCATGAGCATCTTATCTTTGCGGCTTATAGAAAAAATAAAGAAGAGCTTAGCGCCTTCTGCTGTCTTTAGGGCACCTCTAATCTAGAGGTGCTTTAAACTAAATAACTTAAAAACAAAGAGTTATAGTGGCCTAATTGTCCAGAGACTATACTTATAGTACTAGAGCGCAAAGGCTCTAGAACGCTAGCGGCCTGCTTTCTTATTACCTTGCAGGTCGCTATGCCTGCCTTAATCTATAATCAACCTCTCCAGCTGAAACTACAAGCAATCTACCAATGCTAAGTCAGAAGCATAAGCTGGTATCTACTGAACCCGCGCACAGAGAAATAGCAGGGTAAGCTGCCTGGAATTCTTGAAAGTTAGTGATAATATACAAGAAGCTCCAGCAGGGTGTAGTGGTTAAGGGATTAAAGTAATCATATCATGTGAGTATTAGAGGGTTTCTTTCATAATACTTTATCTAATATGCTAAGTTGGTGTTTATACGTCTATACTCTGACTGAAGCTCAAGGCTTACTAAGATATATTCATTAATTGCACAAGGAGTGTCACATGCCTAATCCAGTAACAGGTTCTCAACTAATTAATATTGACCCTAATGACAAATTAGTTAACGTAGCTGCCTATGCTCAATCAAGTGGTAACCAGACAGTTGTTATTAAAAACTCTAGTGGAAAAGTGGTGTTTCAAGCTCAAGGAAAAAGCAGTAGTGGGGGTGAGCTAACACGTATTGGTGAAGGCTCATTTTTATCTGACGGTAATGGTACATATACAGTCGAATTAACTCCTAACGCTGGAATTTTGCCTTGCGAGTCTGCCTGTGTTTATCAGGGTGCTCCTTATGTCCATACCTATAGCTTTGCAACAAATGATGGCGGAGCTCAAGCTGGAGACAAAGACTTTAACGATTTATATGTAAATATTACCGTTTATAAAAATAAAGGCTAAATACTTATTCGCCTGAAACAAGCTAGCGATTGCTGCCAATTTCGCTAGCTTGTTTAAACTCTCCTACATAATTCTGTAACTAAATGAGTCAATAGCTTTTCCATTTGAATTTTCTATTACAAGCTTTAAGTCTGTTGGAGTTAATATAGGGACAGGTATTCTTACCAAGAAGTGGCATACTCCATTGGTACCCCATAGCGTCGAAAAATTCGCTGGTAAGTGCCATTAGCTTTTATGTGTTTGAGCCCTTTATTAAATTGCTTAGTTAGCTTGCTCGAATGTGGGTAATGCCGTGAAATCATTAAATGAAAAGTACTGCTGCTTTCTGGTTTTTTGGTTACGGCAAATGCTCGTCTCTGCTGCGGATAGATGTTTTCTATAAGCTTCCAGCCAACCAACTCATCAATTAGTGTAAAGTCGATGCGGCCATGCATTAACTTATAAATATTTTGTGTATCTGTAGTAACATAGTGAACCTCAATTGCCTGTTCTCTAAATGCAGACTCGTACCAGTAACCAAATACGCCGCCAATAATATAGGGTTTAAAGTCTTTTAAACTGTGCCACGAAAAGCCCTCTGGAAAGTTCTCTTTAAGGTAGAAAAATTTTGGAAAGAAATAGATGACAGGGTCTGAAAAATTAAATGATTTGGCGCGCTGAGTATTAATAATGTAAGGGAAAGTAGCAAAAACCAGCCCATTATTTACTAAGGCTTCACCGCGTGTCCAAGAATGGAAATGAAATTTAACTTTAACTCCCTGTTGGCTAAAAATAGTGCTGACAATATCAGGAAATATCCCCCTTGCTGTTTGACTATCCTCAATCACATAAGGCTCATAAGCACTAGTTGCAACATCGATTGTTTCCTTCGAATGAGCTATTGATAAGTTGTTGAGTAATATCAGGGTAATTACTAATCTTATACACAATTCTCTCATGAGCAGTGTTCGGTTTGGTTCTTATTTGTATCAAGAATAGCTGAAGAAGAAATATCAGGAAAATTTAGTCACCTAATAAGCTGTGTCACCTTATTTGCATGTGATTGATTAAGGCAGCCTAGCCTAGCAGTCCTCGTTTAAAATGACACTTATACTGGTTATAAGTTGGGAGGTGGATAGATCTAATACTTAACCATGCAAAACTTGAGTATTATTATCATATCTAGCAATAAAGCAGAGGTAGGGGCAGCATCTGTCAGTGTAGCTGATAATGTATGCTTTATATTCATAAAGCGCTACAGATTAGTAACTATTAGTAAAATGAAGGATCTATCATGTTCAATTTTTATGCACAGCCATGCTAGTTTTAATTTCATTGTTTTGTTGTTGGTTAGTTTTCCGTGAATTTAGAAAAGAGAAAGCCTTTACTAATTTTGATCGGGGATATATTGTTGTTTTGGTAATGTTGGCTATGTTATTTGCTTGGTCACCCATTCGCTATTGGCGGTTTGAAAGCTTTTTAACAAATCTGGCCAGCCAGATAGCTAACCGGAGCGATGTAGAGGTGCATTGTAATACTCCAGTTGATGCTATTTTTGATAATGCTGCTACAGTGGCTGGTCATGCAACTATTGAAACGGGGCGTATTGTACTCCAATACCCTCTATGTGCCCAATTAATGGACTATCTTGATGATCCTCATAATGTAACCAAAAGGGAAAAGTATAGTGTAATTGTTTATGTTCATGAGGTCATGCATATACGCGGTGAGCGTAATGAACAACGTACTGAGTGTCAGGCTATTCAAAGGCTTTTCCGTGTAGGGATGCTGCTGGGTCTTCCTGCCCATATCGCGAAACAGGATGCCATCACTTATTTTAAAGGCGATTTCCAGAAACACCCTTATTTTTCTACTGCATGTGCACCAGGTGCCTCGATGGATGAGCGGTTACCTGACTCTACCTGGGTAGGAATGGACTAGTCGTTATAACGTATCAAAAATAATAGGTGTGGCTCACACCACCCAATCCTTTATACTGAACTTTAAACACTACATAAGGGGTAGACCTGTCAAATATTTTCAGTTAAAACATGGCAGAAATAGTGTATTATAGAGTCGTTCATTAATAGCTAACTCTTCAGTAGATACTATGGATATTTATAAGTATACAAGCTCTGAATTCAAAAATTGCATAGGCTTATTTATTAGTAATGCAGATAAATTTTTCGATAAAAGTGAGCTTGAACAATATGCAGAATTTCTGAGTGGTGAGGCTTTGAATGGAGATTACTTCATTGTGAAGCAAAATAACCTTACGGTTGGTGCTGGAGGATTTGTTATCCACGAAAATGCTTTTTGGTTAGATTGGGGGATAGTTCATAGAAGTAAGCATAGGCAAGGTATTGGAACCAAACTGCTTGAATACAGGCTCTCCAAAATATATCAGGAAAATAAAAGCCCAACTATAAGGCTTTGTACTTCCCAGCATACAGTAGGTTTCTATAAAAAGTATGGTTTTAAAGTTTTGAGCTTTACGAAAAATGGTTACGGAGTAAACCTACATAAATATATGCTTGAAAAAAGAGTTGATCAAATAAGAGCTGTTACTTAGCTAGTTTATTCCTCAGTATTCTTGTTAGCTTGATTAAGTTAGAATGCTACAGTAATAATGAATTTTTAGTTGTTTTATGTTTGTTTGGAGTTAAAAATTGATAGATGTAATAAAATTTTATAGTGTAAATGATGATTTTGGTGCGTTCTCTAATTTTGCAAGATATCCGATTAAAATTAAAGGTAAGACATACTCGACTTCAGAGCACTACTTCCAAGCCATGAAGTTTGAAAGTGCGTCTGACCAAAATGACGTAATAAAAGCCAAAACGCCTATGGAAGCTGCTCGAAAAGGGCGGGATAGGAAGAAAAAACTAAGAAGAAACTGGGAGTCGATAAAGGATAATGTCATGCGGGAAGCTGTAATGGCCAAGTTTTCTCAGTATGCAGACCTAAAATCATTGTTGTTATCGACTGGTAACGCTCAAATCATTGAGCATACCGAAAATGATGCATACTGGGGTGATGGTGGTGATGGTAGTGGTAAAAACATGTTAGGTAAAATTTTGGTTGAAACACGAGAAAGGTTGAAAGCATAATCAGTTAATAGTTATTTAAAATCTTTGGGTTGAGAGATATTGATGTCTATATTTAGAGCATTATTGAGTGTTGTATTATTTGTACTATTAGCAGGGTGTGCAAGCACAGGAGCATACAAAAGGGCAGCTGTATCTAGCTTTGATAGTGGTAGTCGCCAGACAGATCGGTTTATTATTAAGTCAGCAGATATTGAACTAGATGTAAAAGAACCGACTACTGCTGCCGAAAAGGTGAAGGAAATGGTGGTACAGGCATCTGGTTATATTGGTAATATTCGAGATTACAATCAAGAAGACATATCAATGACTGTTAAGGTACCTGAAAGGCAGTTAGAACTGTTTGTAGATCAGGTTTCTTCGTTAGGTAATGTTACTTCCAAATCATTTCACTCCGAAGATGTAACAGAAGAGATAATTGATATAGAAGCTAAAATAGCAAATTTGTCAGCGCTTAGAAAAAAATTTAGAGCTCTATTGAATAAAGCCACTGAAGTAAGTGATATTCTAAAAATCGAAAAAGAGCTGAGTCGTATCCAAACAGAGCTCGACTCAATTGAAGGCCGCCGTAAGGCCCTAAAAAATCAAGTGGTATTCTCAAAGGTAGATATAGCTCTAAATCAAGAGACCATATATGGTCCTTTAGGTTATCTTGGTAAAGGCTTTATTTGGGTGATTGGAAAGCTTTTTGTAATTAAATAAGGTACTTGAGTATGAATGGTGCAAAGTAATCTATCTGTAAGGTAAAAAACAAACTGATAAGGAGGTAAATTGCTTTATATATTTAGTGGTTTACCTGGGGTAGGGAAAATAGATTACATTGTTATTGATACTCTTTTATATGCTTTGGTAAATTTACAAGCCCTTTATTAACAGCATCTGCATATTGTAATGAAAAATCATATCTCTGGTCTGGTGTCATTTTGTCGTAGTGTGACATTAATTCATATGCCGCGGACTCATCTAAATCACCTTGTGCAATATGAGCTTGTAGCTGAGCAGTTGCTGTTTGAAAAGATGATTGAGCAACTTGAAATTCTTCATCAGAAAATATTGGTTGCTCTTTTTCATTTATTATTTTCTGTAAAGCAATCAACTCAGCTAATGGTTGACTGACATTCTCTTTGATTTCTTGACGAATAAGTCTATGAATTTCTGTATATAGCTGGCGCTTTTCAATATCATTAACTGTAGTGTGAGTTATAGGCCGGTTTTCTGGAATGTTTAAGTCCCGCACCTTTTCCTGCTTTGCTATTGAAGGCTCAATTGGCTGAACTATTTTATGATATGAATACTCACTTGAAATTTGAAAGACCTGGAGCGCGAGTATTCCCAGTAAGCAGCAACAGATAAAGGCGCGGTATAGCATTATTTACCTCTTAGGAGCAATACCAGAAGAATTGACAACACGAGCACCAATACATTCTGAACGACTATTCTGACGTACTTTAATATAAGAATCAGTTTTGGCATTTCTTAATGCAGCCATCATTGCTGGATCTCTTGTTACGCAATTAGCCTTTTGGCCTGAAGAGTTGATTGCATACACTTCAACATGTGTGCTCTCGTCGGTAATTTTAATTAACTGTTTATCATGGTTTGAGCTACGGGTGTCAGATAAACTTCCCCAGATCCAGCTACTATTTAATCCCATTTTCTCTGTATATTTTGCACCCGCCTGAACAGGTAATGATAGTGCAATAAAAGAGATAAGAGCAGCCGTACCTTTCAGTAAAGTTGAAGGTTTCATCATAACTCCTAATATTATTCAAGTTAAACTTGAGGATTTGTTTATTAATCAATGCACTTGCAGTGAGAACTCAAAAATAGGCAGATGCTTTATTGATCCAATAATATGGCATAAGCCAATTGTCATACTGGCTGCAATTTAAACCTTTTTTTCTGGCGCCACAATACAACTAAAGTATATAAAGCTGGGTATATATGAAACCTTGGTAACACTTATTAATCATAGTAAATACTTTCTATCTTCTCAGGTCCTTTTACAATCGAAGGCACCCATAGAAACTATTTTTCTCGCTGTGGAGCTAGTAAACTATTTGATGAGCATACAATGGCATGGGTACAAACAGCGTAGTTTGTTTGTTGAATGCTAAGATTAAAAACCTAGATTTAAATCAATATATGAGACAGTTATTTTTGAATATGGTAGTAAAACTGGTGGGCCAGCCTTATACAAGGACCACCAGCCAGAATACTGAAGACCTAAGTTTTATTATTACTGGTAAACAAGTTGTCGCTACCGGCTCCGCAGGCAATGATTGATTTCATCATTTTTTCAACACTGGCATCAGGGTAATAAGTCACTAATTTTTCAGGTATATGATAGATATTACCTGACGTTGGGTTTGGCCCGGTCGGCATAAAGATAGTAACGGTACCATCTTCGTGTCGTGCAGTTACAATGGCTGTTACAGTGGTTTCACAGGCATCACCAAACAGTTGTACTCTTACCACTTCCCCCTTGGTAAAAGGTGACGAATTAGGATCTCCTACAATCTGGCTAACTATTTCTTTAATGATGCGATAGCCAGGGGCTAGTTTATCAAGGTATTTATCGAAGTGGCTATGAAGCCATTTGCCAACACCTGTCGAAACTAAAGTACCAATAGCAAAACAGGCAAACATAATGAGAGCGATAACAGCTGTATCAGCTACTAGCTCTGGTAAGTGATAATTGGTGCTCATATAATCCGTCATGGGTTGTATAAGATCTGTAACAAAGTAAAAAACCCAACGGAAAACTGCCCCTAAAATCACAATAGGCAGTAGGATTAGAATGCCACCAATCAAAGACTGCTTTATAAATGCTCGTAGTTTTCCCATAGCAGCTGCTACCTTATAATTAAAGTTTTAATTATAACAAGTAATAAGTAGACAACAAAAGCTTTGTAACTATTGTATTGAAAATTATTTGTCCTTTATATACTTTCCGCTACGTGACGCTGTAATAAAGTCGTTATATTTTCCACTATCTTTTAGTTTTTTTAAGCCGCTATTGAATAATTGAACTAGTTTAGTGTTTTTCTTGATCTTTTTAGAAAAAATTAAATGATGGGTTGTCTGCATGAGTGGTTTGGGATGATGCGTTAACAGCTTTGCTTGTTCTGTTGGAAACTCGCTAATATAACCATAGCCTATTTCTACTTCTTGAGGAAAAATTTTGATTCTTTTAGCGAGTAGTTTATTAAAATTTTGCTTGTCTGTTTTTGTCCATTGAATATTAATTGTTCCCGCTTTAGCTGCTTTATCAAATTCTATACCATAGGTGTAACCGATTGCCCCTCCAATAGATATCCCTTGAAGATCAGCTATTGTTTTCCAGTCAAAGTTATAGCTTTTTAAATGGAAAAATACTTTTTGATTGGTATACATTGTATCGCTAAATATGAAAAGCTTTTTGCGTTCTGGTGTTGGTACCCAAGCAGCAGTTGCATCATAAGTACCGTTTAAAGTGTGTTGATAAGCCCTTTTCCAAGGCACCCATTTATAAACGACTTTTACCCCTTCTTTGGCGAATGCTTCACTTATAATATGACAAAGAACGCCGAAGTGTTGAAGGTTTTTGGATATAAGTGGATACCACTCTCCATTAGCGATAATAATTTTGTTTTCATCTTCACTATGAGCAAGATTAGAGCAAATTAATACTAGGGAAATTATTAGTTTGCTTGATAAGCTACAGACTTTCTTTATGTTGATGTTTGTTTCCAAAGCTTTAGCCCTTCTTCTAGTGCTTTTTCGGTTAGGCCTTCGATGGTTCAGTCTCTTTCAATTTTAGCTGGTTTTCCTCTTAGCGTACTTGAGGCTGGCAAACATTCACAGCCTTAGAAGTTAAGAAGGAATATAGATAATTTCTATGTTAATGGTGTGTATCAATTAGGGCTAATAAAATAGCCCATTTAATCATTATAGTTGACTGGTGAGTGGTTTAATTAGGAATTTTGAGGGTTATCAATATAGGGCTCTGTTATTAAGTAGCAGATATGAAGTTACCCACGTATCTGCCTAACCCGAAATGAACGTCCTTTTAATTTTCCTTCACTTAATTTTTTAAGGGCCGGTTTGCAAGCTTCTCGATTGACAGCTACATATGCGCAGTAATCGAAAATATGAATTTTACCAACCTGCTTGCCTGCAATCCCGTTGCTTCCTGTGAGGGCACCCAGAATATCACCAGGCCTTACCTTTTGTTTTTTGCCGCCATCAATTTGCAGGGTGGCCATTGGTGGCTTATAGCCTGGCTTGTCTAATAAGCTAAAAGAGGGTAAAGGCTCTGGTGTAATTACGTGGTTTAGGTAGTCTTCCAGGCTAGCAATTTTATAGCTTTCATTATCACTATATAAAGTGCAAGCAATTCCTTTACTACCGGCTCTGCCTGTTCGACCAATACGGTGAACATGCACTTCACTATCACGGGCAACCTGATAGTTAATGACCGCATCTAGAGCATCGATATCTAAACCGCGTGCAGCTACATCGGTTGCTACAAGAATGGATGCACTTTTATTAGCAAATCTCACCAAAGTTTGATCTCGGGCTTTTTGTTCTAAATCGCCATGTAGTGCTAAGGCACTAAAACCATGGCTGCGTAGCTCATCAGCAATTTCTTGTGCTTCTCGTTTGGTATTGCAAAAAACAACTGTAGACTCTGGGCGATATTTAAGAATAAGCAAACGGAGGGCAGTACTGCGTTGTTTATTATTTTCCAGTTTATAAAAATATTGCTTGATACTGGCGTTATCATGAGTAGCGGCCACTTGTACCATGACTGGCTGCTGCATGATTTGATTGGCAATGGATTGAATCTGGTCTGGGTAAGTAGCACTGAATAATAAAGTTTGGCGCCGGCTAGGCACTTTACTGATAATGGCATCAAGAGCAGCCTGAAAACCCATGTCTAACATGCGATCTGCTTCATCAAGCACCAAAGTAGTTAAGTTGTTTAGCTGTAGTGTACCTTTTCGAAGATGCTCTTCAACTCTACCTGGAGTGCCTACAATGATATGGGCTCCATGTTCTAATGAGCCAATTTGAGGGCCAAATGGCATGCCACCACAGAGGGTGAGGACTTTAATGTTGTGGATCGCGCGCGCTAACTTACGAATTTCTTTTGCTACTTGGTCTGCAAGCTCTCGAGTAGGGCAGAGCACCAAAGACTGGACATGAAAGCGCTGTACATCTAGCTTATTAAGTAGTCCTAAGCCAAAGGCTGCTGTTTTCCCTGAACCTGTTTTGCCTTGGGCAATGACGTCTTTTCCTTGTAGTACTGAAGGCAAGCTTTGTGCTTGAATAGGTGTCATTTTCTGGTAGTCAAGCGTTGCAAGGTTGTTAAGTAATTCGGGCTTCAGCTTAAGGCTAGAAAAGGCAGTTTGGCTCATGCAAGGACCTAAAAGTATTGGTTGTCTGACAATGTACTTAGATAGCCAACCAACAAGAAGGTAAGTACTAAGTTTCAGTCTGTATCTTTAACGCTGGGGTATTGTATCAGAATTTGTTGGTTTCGATAGATAGGTTTGTTTATCTTCTTGTGAGACTCATCGTTCGATGGACTTGCCCTTACTCAGGGGTTGAATAGACCTTTTACTTTTTGGTGGATGTATAGCCAGCTTGTCATTTGTTTATTTATAATTATCGATAAGTAGAAATTATCAGCTGATTTTTGAAAGAAAACAGAAGGTGTCAATTGAGAACGCAATGGATAGGCTCATATAGTTGGATTTTTAAGGCAAACTCAGCCAAAATAGGGTGCCATTAAAATAGAAAGTTATGATACATTCAACGGAAAAATACGAAAGTGGATAAATAACGTTATTTCGGTGATTTAAGATAATGAAATAGAATCGCCTATTAAAAATTGAACATTATGAATACAATCATTCAGCATATTGAAACGTATTGGACAAAAGAATCTCGTGGTTATCCTAGAGCAAAGCAAAGAAACTCTGTGCCTGAAGCTTTTCTGATGGAGGAGTTCCCAGAAGTCAGAGGTGTTTTTTTGAGTGAAGTTAAATACTCAGAATATAGTAATTTTTGCAATCCTATTGTTTCAGGTTTGAAGCTAATAAATAATAATCAACAGCGTCAGCTGGGATTTGAGTTTGAAAAATTAGGTGATGAGCTTATGGTGTCAATGTGGGATAATGGCGGCTATCTCAAAAAAGCTGGTTTGCTGAAGAAAAATACATGGCTAAAAGTTGTTACCAATGAGCGCATTCCCCTAGAGTGTACTTGGGCTTACTACAAACATGTATATAATATCTTCTTTGGTAAAGGATGCCATGTTGGTTATGTGTTTTCCACTCAACAGCCTGTTATAATAGTGAATGTTGAAAACAACTTATGGTAATCAGGCTGACATTTTTTCAGTTAATGATCGTATATAATTAATTTAAAGTTGAAATTTATTAGTAGTGATTTGTAGTAATTCAGAAATTGGTTTAAGGGGCTCATTTCTAAGCGGAGCGATCAAGTTGAGCCTTATATTTGCTAGTTATTTTTTCCAGTCAGTCAGCCCATACTTTGATAATATTTCTGTTAGTTCTCCAGACTTTCTTAGCTCTGCTACCCCATCTGAAAGGATCTTTGCATACTCATCTGATGATTGCAAAGCAGGCGAAAATGCGATGTAAGCTTTCTTTGGCTTATTTATAGTTCCTGCCGATTTTAACTGGTTGCTTACGTTTAGTTTGTTTACAATATGTAGAAACACTAGTTGGGTTGCAACTACAGCGTCAACTCTATCAGATAGGAGCATTCTTATATTACTTTCTACAGGTAAATTTCCATAATTAATTTGTAGTCTTTTTCTGTCAGTTTTGTGTTTTTCTATATAGAGATCGAGTTCTTGTCCATAAGCATAATTTGCTGCTACACCTAAACGAATTTCTTCTAATGATGAAATATTATTATAAAGCCAAGAGCTGTCTTTTTTAACATAAACTGAAAAGCCAATCATTGCTAGTTCATTTTTTGGGAAAATAAAATCAGGGCAGTCGTCAATATAAGGACCAACTGCACCATGAATTTTACCTGATCTAACCATGCTAAGGGTTCTATTCCATGGCATGAGCTGGTATTCAATTTGATGCCCCTGTTCAGTAAAAACTCTTCTTGCTATATCAATCATGAAGCCTTCTTGGTTGCTGTTAGGCTCACAATTAATTGGACACCAATAATCGGAGGCAAGAATAATTTTGTCTGCCGATGCTTGGAAGCAATATAAGAGTAAAGCGACTATAAGCAGCCAATACCTCTTTATCATTGGTGATAATGCTCTGAGTTTTTAAGTCAGTATTCTTTCAATGTTAGCTAATAAAAAGCTAGCTTTGTAGCACCTGTAATGGTAGGCCAAGCAAGGCATCACCAGTTCCTGATAAGAACCAAATGATACTAATTAGGCTGCTTACCGTTAATAAATACCAAACCAGTGAAAATAGCTGGCCATAGCCATCAAGTGGATATAGTCTGCTTTCATGCCGTAACCGCCATTCAGCCAAGATTTCAACACTACCAATTAATAGTAAAAAGCCTAATAAAGCCAGCCCTAACTGATAGCTTAAAAATACACCCAGTCCTGCACCCAGAGCACATGCTGCAATGCCCACTTTGCTGTCCATTGAAAAACTAATGCTTTTTAATATATGACCACCATCAAGTGGCAGTATAGGTAATAAATTGAACAAGTTTAAAAGTGCATTAAACCCTGCTAAACCAGCAAAAAAGATTTCTCCTGTTAGTTTGTATAAAACCAAACACACTATGGATAGAAATAAACCAAAGCTTGGCCCCATTATAGAAATAACAACATCCTGCCAGCGGGTATTTATCTTATCATCACCTAAAGCCAGCCCACCAAAAAAAGGGATTAAATATATACCTTTGGTTTTCATGCCAAAATACTTCATCGCTCTAATATGGCCATATTCGTGAAACACTAAACAAGCGATTAAGGCAAGTGCAAATTGCAAAGAAAAAAACCAAGAATAGGCAGCTACGCTAGCACCTGCTAACACCACTTTAATTACTTTGGCACTTTTGAAGAGCTTAAAGCCTAATGAGGCTAATCCTACCAGATTAAGTTCCTTTTTTATTGGCATGACTTCCTGTGGTGCTGAATGCTCTAGATCCTGTATAGTGCGTTTTCCTTCGTCAGCTATTTGATCATTAATAGTGATGCTATAGCTAAGCGCAAATGGGTGCCAGTTTATACTTACTGAAATGCAGCACTTGATGACTCCTTGCTCACCATGCAACTCGAAAGTATGTGTAGTATCACCATCTGCTTCAGCTGTTGCAGCCACTTCTGAAACAATTTGGTGATCCCAATACAACCGTTGCCAGCCAGACATTGTGCCTTCTAGCCTTAAGGGGTGGCCGAGCAGCGTTAAGTTTAAAATTTCCACATCAGATTCTCTTTGTAAAAGAGGGAATTATGACTATACATGCATTTGTTGCAACCAGTTTGGTTGTCTTTGGACTAACAAAATTGAGCAAGTTGGTGCATCCCATCATACAGAGTGGTGGGTACCTGCTGATGAGCTGGAAGAGTTAAATAATAATATTGTTGGAGCCATAGAAGTAATTGGTGAGTATAGAAAAGAAGATTAAAAAATATTTTTAGTTATTTTACGACACACTTTCAAATGATCCTTTACTGCTCTTGATTGGGTGCTATTAGGTGTGTAACAAATCGTTCAATTTTTTTATGTGATAATTTTATAAAACTGGTGTAAGATTGTATAGCATCCAGTTATTTCATTTTATTAAACCTTTGGTTAACTCAATACTGTAGACACTTTTATGCAGCAATAGCCCCATAGTCGCTTAACTGCTCATACACTTGAGCGACTTTTTTATT
>NZ_JAPMOU010000031.1 GCF_028858535.1 Spartinivicinus poritis | reverse complement strand
CAGGTTTATTTTTATCATCTGGATCATTTAGGCACACCCCAAGAAATCAGCGATGCAAGAGGCAATATCGTCTGGTCCGTTCAATATCGCGCTTATGGTAATGTAGCGAGAAAACAAGTTGAGCATATCCAAAACAACCTGCGGTTCCAGGGCCAATATTTTGATGAAGAAACCGGTCTACACTACAACCGACACCGGTATTATGATCCAGGGTTAGGGCGGTTTATTAATCAAGACCCGATTGGAATTAAAGGGGGATTAAATCTTTATAAATATGCTCCCAATCCAGTAATGTGGGTTGATCCTTTTGGGTTAGTAAAAGTATATAGAAATCTACGTATGGAAGACAATCCAGCAAGAGGGTTTAAAAAAGAGGACCCTGTTAAAAGATTAGTGGCAAACAAACCAGGTCGAAATATGACCGTTGACGGACATGTAAGAACAGGTAGTAGAAACAAAGGATCACAATTTATCTCCACTACACTAGACCGAGAAGTAGCTGCAAAATGGAATGTACCTGGACAAACTACAGTAATGTTTGATACTGATGACATTATTCCAGATGAGCTAGGAAACCGACAGGTTATCGATATTTCTACTCGCGAAAAAGCTGCTTCACATGGTGTGAAAGGTGTACCACTCAATTTTGTGGGAGACTCAAAAGAAGTTTTAGTCGTTGGAAAAGTTCCAGCTAGTGCAATAAGTATTGTTGATATCAAGGCTCATGTTAAAAAAGCCACAGATTGTAAGTAGAGGGTTATGCATGGATTTAACAGATGCAATTAGTACTGTAAGAAAAGAGCTTATTGAGGAGGGAGGAATGCTTCACCGAATAGCTCTGTATGAAGGTATAGATTTAAAAGCAGCAAATAGGCTAAAAACAGCTTTAAAGTCATTAGCTGACTATTATAAGGATAAAAATGATATTCCAAAAAAATTAGCTGCAGCATTTATAGATTTAACACCACTTTTTGAAAGGTCTATTGATATGTATAGTGAAATAGAACAAGAGCAAATCGAAGATATTCGTAATGATATAGTTTCGCTAGCAGTGGATTTATTTAGCTAAGTGAATTTTGGCGAAAGTTTTATAAATTATGTAGTGACAAGCATCACTACAAAGATATGATGCTTGTAGCTGCTAAAGATTTATGAACAGATATTACATTCCAAATATTGCCTAATCAGCGATGCATGAGACAATGGCTTACTTGGGTTGTTAATATCAGTATTCGTTTCATAGTCCAGCAGAACAAGCCCTTGCTTATTTGCAATTTCTGTAAGCTGTATTAACTCCCTTTGTAATTTGTTCTCTAGCACCCAGTTATAAGCAGGTAAGTAAATTTCTTTCCTAGCCTCAATATAAGGTAAAAGTTCTCCGTCAACTCCTCGGCGATGGCCAAGCACTTTACCAAAGCGCCTTACGGTTCTTTTAATACCTTTCATAGTTGTTATCGAAAAACATTTCATATCAACATCAGTTGTTTTGAAGACCTTTAGCCCTTGCCATATTCCTTCCACTGATGCAGCTGTTCTCGTTGAAAAAGGTATAGGTATATCACCATGTGGATAGAAAGGACTAAATTTTACCCAAGGCATTTCCGCTTTTGAGGTTACATCAATAATTTGACAGCCAGGAAACTCTCTTTCTAGGGTTTGCAGCTTTTTTCTTTTGCTAGCAATATGGATTTTAGTCAAGTTATTCATAAGAATACATCATTTCATATAAAAACATGGCTAGCATACTATAAAAACATTCAAAATTATCCCTATTAGTTCAGTATATCAGATTACCACTCACTTCTTTTAACGTTTTGAACTGATGCAAATACTATCAAGTAAAACGTTAGTATTTGCATTTCCTACTTTCAGTCATTATGGCAAAGGAAGACCTGAGTTCATCTATGTTAGTGTCTTATTACCCCCTTCTGTACACATACTCCAAGAGCACTCACTCCTAGTTCTTTACGGTTATTACTAATAATTTTTTGTTTAGCTTCCTCACATTGGCTTTTGGATAAAAAGCCTTCCACTTCTTGTGTATGAATTGCTCCATAACCTGTTACTAATGTAATAAATAGAATATATTGCATGATTGGTATTCCGTGTTGAAGTACACTAGTGGTAATAATTTACGTGAGAGGATATTGTAAAAAGAACAAATATAAAGTAATTTTCAGTGTCTTTTTGTGAGTGAATGTAACGTAAGTCAGCGCTGTATTTGCTGGTCTTATTATACTGAAAAATACCACTTAAAGGCTTATTTTGTTGTATATTGGTATTAGCCTAAGGCCATATTTTGTATAAAACGTACCCAATAAGATTAGGGTGAAAAGCGACGTCAACAAAGCCTACAAGTCATTCGCGAATGATTTATCTTAACCCAACACTAAGAGTGGTGGGAATAGCTATAGTGTACTTAGCCCTCATTTTAAGCCGTACTTTTCGTAGACTTTATCCATAAAAGTATGACCAGACTTCGTCTTGCTACTAGAAACTTTATCAATGCCATCCTGAAGCATTTTAACAATAAAGTCTGGAGTATTTTTATTAAATGCATAAAAAGCAGGTATTGACTGAAATGAATATACAACTTCAAAATCATCAGTATTATAACCCGATTTAGTAAACATCCAGTTAGCTACATTGATTTCATATGCCCACAGATCAAACCGGTCTAAAACTAACATTTTTGCTAGCGTTTCAGGGTGGTTGTTACCATATTTTAAATTTACAGGTTTTACCCCTACTGATTTTACTTGTCTTTCTCCTGCATCATCCTTCACAACACCAATAGTGAAATTGTTAAGCTCATTAATATTATGAATTTTTATCTTAGAACTTTTCTTCGCAATTAGAGAAACTCTTGCTTTTATATATGGACCAGCCCACTTGAATAAATGTTCACGCTCATTTAGACGGCTCATCCCAAACAATACTATACCGGGTTTGTTAAGAGCCATATTATAACCACGAGTCCAAGGTAAAACCGTAATTCTCCTTTTATCAATCGGACATTTTATAGCCTTTAGCGCTTCAATCAAAAGATCAACTGCTACCCCTTGTAGTTCTCCATTTTCAACAAAGTTATGGGGAGGATAGTCTTCTGTAATATAAGTCAACTTTTGCAGAGGGCAACTTATTACAAGAGGAGCTGCCACCATTAAAACAACTATTTGAATTATATAAAGCCATCTAATCATGATTCTCAGGCCATTGCGTTGGTTACACCCTTTAAGATACAGGCTACTATCCACACTACGATTTTTTAGCTTACTTTACACATGGCCCTCTGGGTAATGTCACCGTAAAACATGCTCCTCCTTCTGGGTTATTGCTAGCCGCCAAAGTCCCACCAAGATCTCTAATAAAGCTATAAGCAATTGATAATCCTAAGCCTAAACCAACCCCCACTTCTTTTGTAGTGAAAAACGGGTCGAAAATATGTTCAATTATATCAGCATCTATACCTGGGCCATTATCAATTACTTGACAAATAGCGCTTTCATCTTGTCCTTTTAGTATTAACTGTATATTTTTATCCGGTTTTTCTTTTACTGCACTTGCTGCATTACTAACCAAATTACTTATCACTTGCTCTAGTCTGGTTTTATCGCCTATAACAGGTAACTGATGAATATCAGGCATTAGCTGTAAATCAACTGTTGGCTGATCTGGCTGTTGATTAAATACCATTAAAACATCGTTAACTAAACTAACTAGATCAATTGAAACTAAAGTAGAAGGCTGACTATAAGCAAATGTTTTAAGTTGTTTTGAAATATTTGTCATTCGCCCTGTCAGCTGTTCTATTTGCACTAAATTATCAGTTAGCTCCATGATACGCTGATGCTTTAGTAATAAGTGACAGCTAGATAGATAGGTTCTTATTGCTGTAAGTGGCTGATTAAACTCATGTGCTATTGCAGCAGACATTTCACCTAAGGCTGCTAGCTTTTTCTTTTGCACTAGCTCTGTCTGGGCTGCTTCCAATTTTTCAGTTCGCTCTAATACCCTTTCTTCCAGTTTAGCATTTGCCTCTTGTAAAATCGCTTGCTGACTAGCTAAATGCTCATCCTGTGTTTTTTTCATCAATTCTGTTGCCAGACGACGTTGCCTTATTACGAAACCGGTCAGTAAAGCAAATAACCCAAACAAACTCGCTAGACCAGTTGTTAACTGACTATATTGTTTTGCAGCTGTTGTGCTGGAAAGAAATACTAACGACCAGTTTAAGTCTGGTAACTGTATCGTTTGAAGTAAATAATCATCTGGAATCGCCGCAATTTTTACCCTTCTACCTAATTGTGTTTCACTAATTGTTGAAATGGCTAACGGCTGTATTTGCTCATTACTAAATAACTGAGCCTCCTCAATTTCTTGCTTTACTTCTGGGCTAAGGGCTTTAAAACTGCGATATTTCCATTCAGGGTTAGAAGCCAATACCACAACACCGTAATGATCGATTACCATCACTGATTCTTCAGCTTGCCGCCAGATAGCTTGTAATGGCTCTAAGTCTACCTTAACAACAGCAACTCCAATTAGTTTAGCTTTTGCTGATAATACGGGATAAGAATAAAAGTAGCCTGGTTTTCCAGTAGTGACGCCAATAGCAAAGAACTGTCCCGGCAGATTTTGTTGTGCAGCTTTAAAGTAAGGCCTAAAGCCATAATAATTGCCGACAAAGCTAGCCTTAGTGTATGCATTACTAGCGGCAATGGTATGACCATCAGCATTAAGAATGAATACAGCTGCAGCATTTGCTGCCTGCTCTACTCGAAAAAGGTAATCATTCACCCATCGTTGCAAAGATTCACTAGCCGGGTATTTTAATAACTGTTTTACCTGGCTCACTTGAGTAACCATATAAGGTAAATGTCGGTATTTTGATAAAACACCTTCAATACTGCTGTTATACAGCACTAATCGATTCTTACCCACCCCCGCTAACTGCTGAAACTGCTGATGCATCACCAGCTGGTATATTACACCACTTAGTAACAGGCCAACCAGCAGCACTATGATGAGCCCAACAGGTAAGCCACCATATCTTGTACGACATAAGTTAGATTTATTATAAACCACTTGATTGATGTCCTCACTGACACAACAATGTACAGTTTACAGGTCTAACGCCCTATACGCAGAAAATTCAGCTGAGTTATTACAATGAGTGAGCCGTTTTTGCCACTACCCGAAGCGTTTATTAAACGCCTCCAGCAAATTGTTCCACCACAGCAATTAGCATCGGTTCTGGAGAGTTTTTATCAAATAAAGCCTACCAGCTTTCGAATTAACACACTTAAGAGTGACCCTGAACAGGTTAAACAACAACTGCAAGATGAAGGTTTTGACTTGCAGCCTGTAGCTTGGTTTAACCAAGCCTTTACTATCCCAAATGAGCAACGTCGCGCTTTAACTGAGTCTAACGCTTTTTATCAGGGTGAAATTTATATTCAAAGCTTATCCAGCATGCTAGCACCTATTGAATTAGCGCCCCAGCCAGGAGAAACGGTTTTAGACTTGGCAGCAGCCCCTGGCGGTAAAACACTTCAGATGGCCTGCATGATGAATAATCAGGGTGCTCTCTCAGCAGTTGAACCCGTTAAGAGCCGATTTTTCAAACTTAAAGCCAACTTAGAACAGCAAGGCGCCTCTATGGTGAAAACGTATCTAACAGATGGTCGTACCGTAGGGGGGAAATGTCCCGAACGCTTTGATCGAGTTTTACTTGATGCACCTTGCTCCAGCGAGTCACGCTTTAGCCAACTCACTCCCAAATCATGGAGCCACTGGAGCCTTAAAAAAGTTAAAGAAGTCGCTAAAAAGCAAAAAAAACTGCTGCTTTCGGCACTATATAGTTTGAAGCCTCGCGGTATTATGCTCTACAGTACTTGTTCATTTTCTCCAGAAGAAAATGAAGCAATAGTTAATCATATCCTAAAGAAATTTGGTGAGGCAGTTATATTAGAGCCTTTGCAGCTGTCTATTAATAGGCTACAAGTTCCAGCTAACAACTTACAAGCCCATAGTAGTACTAGTATCCCACTTGAGATTCAGCCAGGCTTAACTGAATGGAATCAAAAATCCTTGCATCCTGAGCTTGCAAACAGCACTCGGGTCTTACCTAATAAGGTTATGGATGGATTTTATCTATGCAAACTTAAAAAGATAGCCAGTTTTTTTTAAAACTGACTCAGCTTTTCTACCCTGCCATGCAGTTTACTGGCTTTCCGGGGGGAACCCCTCCCCCCGGCAGCCTATACTGCTTATATCCTATAACTTTTGCAGGATTCTCCGTGCTTTTGCTGTGAGATAAATCAGTTTAAATCGTTTATCATCAGGGTATTGTTTTACTCTGATCAATTTGTCACCTGGGTTTCCAGCTCTACCCTCCTCCAAACGACGTATAGTCGTAGCGACATTTTTCTCATTTACACCCATAAATTGAGACAACTCAGAAACTGAACAGCCTTCATTTTCACCAATTGCCATTAGGGTTGCCAGCGTCCGCACGGTTAGACGGGGATATTGATTTGATAAATTCACAAGTTTTTTCGTGTTCATGGTATTACTAGTCTTGGCCCTTTAATAGTTTTTTTAGAGTATTGGTCTATCCCTTGCTTGTACATCATGAGTAGTATCCGCTCAACTCAACTTTTAGCTAATACACCTAACGATATATCATTAGAGTATTCGCTGGTTTACGTCATAATAACTTTGCCGGCTATTCGTTAACCATTATCTCGGTTATAGGACATTTATCCCTAGCACCCTTTTATCTTTAGTATCCAAGCAAATACTCCCATTACCTAGATACACTCCCATTTCCCAACATAGCCTATATCCAAATACCTTCCTTACCTCAACACGCCCCTCCCTGGTGAGGATAGCTAAAGCTATTTGTTTCCTGGTATTTGCTATTCCTAATCACGATGTACTTTCTCCATGCCAGCGAAACTGGCAAATAATATTATAGCTGATTCAATATGTGTAGTATGTTTAAAATTGCAAATAAATTGTTAGCCTTTCGTAGAAAGCTAGAAAACATCACATTATTAGTCAATATTTGGTATTGATTTTCTGTAAACAGACTTAGACTGTCTTCTTAATAAACAATAGATAGGTTGCATACTGGCTTATAGGTAATCATTATTTATTTTTATAGCGCTCAATATTCTTTTTCAAATAATATTGAAAGGCTATTAGCCCCAACTAAGATATCATTCAATTAGCTATAACATGTGTTATTTTATTATCTATCAACCTTTCTTTATGCATTTACAGAACTAAACCCACATTATTTCATTATATTCAATACTATTTCACACAATACACACCCATAAACCCTGGGGAGCAGCCAAAAAATAAATACGACTTATAGTGCTTAATAAGTAATATAAGTTGTTGCTTACATTTCAACAGCTTGTTCCTATCAATAGCTATAAACAGCCGTATAACCTCCGTCTACAGCTCACAAGTACGACTACGAGATAAACTGTATACAACTAATAGGCAATAATCACTGTCGTAATTAATGCTATAGCTAACTGGAATCGCAATTGATAATGACGATTTATGATAAAAGATAAGGACTGTATAGATGTACAGCTTACAAGTGTGTTAGAAAATGCGAGGCAAAACACTTCATAAATTCTCTCAAAAAGCATGGGTGTAGTTTTTGATATGAATTGGTTATTAGTATTATATAACATGTCTGACCTTGGTTAGGGCTAGCCTACATATGTAGTGGGCTTAAGCCTGCTAGAGCCCCTCTGCCGTTTTATTGTTTTTCTATCAGTTGACGCTTTTTTATTTGTGCTGATTGTAAATAATTATTTTTAAGTTAACAACTGTAGTATTTGAAATTTTAAGTTTGCAAACTCAGCATCAACACAGTGAAACTGTTAGCGTTCAACTCAAAAAACCATACACCAAACAGTAGTTTTGGTTAATTTGCACGAGCTCTCAATATAAACAGCAAATGAATTGCTCACATCGAAGGATATTCTTAAGCCCTGAAACTATCGTCAAGATAAGACTACCAGCAATTCAGTATACGACTATAGATTCACTCTGACTTGCAGTAAATATATACATATCAAATACACGACTATAGTAGTATCTTGAAAAGCACCCCCTGAAAAACAACCAGAGGAAGATTAATACTTAAACTAAAGTATAGCTTGTAAGACACCTATAAAGCAGTAAGAAAAACAAGCTGAGGCTATCGCTTTACCAGGTATATACACTAATTCTAAACCTACGTGACATCTTAAAGCTTAAAAACAGAAAAGACCCAAGTTTTCGGACATATCTTTCACTAACTTATTATTACTCTGACTACTTAGTCACAAAGTCGTATAGGCGCATCGGAAAAAATAATATAAAACAATTACATAACAATAAAAAGTTACTAGCACCTTAATAAGAACATTCGACATAACTAGGGTGCGATTCTACTTACGGAGTGACCCAATGTACCAACCTACTCGTAGCTTACTTGCTGCCTTAATAATTGCACCATCTATCATTACCTATTCAACTGGCTCACAGGCAGCTGCCAGCGCAGCACATGGTATTCCTAATGAAGCAATAGGCCAACCAGGTAGCCCTCACCAATGGACATCTGCTCGAAAAATAGGCGTTGGCACTTCTGCTAATGACCAGTCTAAAGTATGGTTTAGCCTCGTTGATGGTATAGTTTCTGAAGTATATTGGCCCCAAATAGACATGGCCCAAATCACTGACTTGCAGTTACTGGTATCAGATGGCAAAAGCTTTTTCATTGAAGAAAAGCAACTTCAACATCAAGTTACCTACATAGATGACAAATCTTTGGCTTATCAACTTACAAATAGCGATCCTAACAACCGATTCACTATCACCAAAAAAGTTATTACAGACCCCAATCGAGACACGCTTATTCAAAATATAAAAGTGACTGTTAACCAGCCCAATCTGAAATTCTATGTATTGCTGAACCCAGCGATTAGCAACACAGGTTTATATGATTATGCAGAGGCTACACAACAGACACTGTATGCCTGGGATGACAGAATTAAACAGGCTGATCAGCAGCCACAAGCTTCACAAGTAATTGCATTGATTAGTGACATACCTTATCGAAAAACATCCAGCGGCTTTGTTGGTAAGTCAGATGGCTGGCAAGATCTGACTGATAATTTTCAAATGGACTGGCAATATCACACTGCCAGTAATGGCAATGTAGCATTGATTGCTGAGTTGGATTTACCTGAAAAACCTGGTAGTTATGAGTTCAACTTAGCGCTAGGGTTTGGGAACTCTAAAAGCGCAGCCAAACACTTAGCCAGTCAATCACTAAACAGCGGATTTAAGCCTCTGGCTCAGCAATATATTCGTGGCTGGAACAATTACTGTGACAGCTTAGCAAACCTCAGCAATATGAGCTTTGATAATGGCAAGCTTTACTATACCTCTGCCATGGTGCTTAAAGCCCATGAAGATAAAACCTACAAAGGAGGAATGATTGCTTCGCTAAGTATACCTTGGGGCACTTCCCAATATGACTATCAATCTGGCGATGATCGTGGAGTAATACCAGGTTCACCAGCCGACGGCTATAAAGATGGCCCCGTTGGATATCATGTGGTTTGGCCACGAGACTTATACCAAGTCGCCACAGCTACGATTGCTGCAGGTGATTTTGAAACAGCTAAAAGAGCGCTCCATTATCTAACCAAAGTACAGTTTAAAGAAAAGGATGGTAGCTGGCAGTTTTGTGAAAACACCATTCCAAAACATGGGTCTTTTCCGCAAAACTTTTGGTTATCAGGTAAACCGCACTGGTCGGGTATGCAGTTAGATGAAACCGCCATGCCAATTATCTTGGCATGGCGGCTTTGGCAACTCGGTCAACTATCACCCCAGCAATATTACCAGTCTTTCATTAAGCCTGCGGCTTCATTCATAAGCCAAGTAGGACCATGGACCCAGCAAGAGCGCTGGGAAGAAAATAGTGGTATTTCTCCTTCTACAACAGCTGCCGCGATAACCGCACTAATTGCTGCTGCTGACTTTGCTGAGGCTGCTGGTGACAATAAAACAGCTAATCACTATCGTCAGCAAGCAGATCAATGGGTCATGGGCATTGATTACTGGCTTTTTACCCGTACAGGCGTTTATGGTAATGGCCATTATTACGAGCGAATCGACAGCAGCCAACAGTGCTCAAAAACCGCCAACCCAAATGATCAACAACTACTCTATATTGCGAATGGAGGTGGGCAGTATCAAGAACGTGCTATTTTAGATGGCGGCTTTTTAGAACTTGTGCGCTTTGGTATTAAATCCGCTAATTCTGAGCAAATACTAGATACATTGGCTGAATACGACAAATTATTACAGGTAAGAACTCCAAGGGGTTTTGGGTATTATCGCTATTCTCATGACGGTTATGGAGAAACTTTATCAGGTAAAGATTATACAGGTGAAGGCAAAGGCAGATTATGGCCACTATTAACAGGCGAACGCGGGCATTATGAGTTGGCTAAAGGCAATAATATCGATACTTATATTAAGTCCATGGAAAACTTTGCTAATGAAGGCCGAATGTTACCAGAACAAGTATGGGATCAACGCACTGGGCCTTATAAAATGGGAGAAGGCACTGGTGGAGCAACACCGTTAGCCTGGAGCCATGCTGAATATATTAAATTATTAGCCTCAAAACAGGCGAACCAGCCATTAGATACTATTAGTAGTGTTGTAGAAAGATACCAAAGTTGTATAACCACGATTAATATCAATGTTGATGTAGGGTATAACCATAAAGTCTCCATCCGAGGTAACAAAGGTCCTCTTAATTGGAATCAAGGTGTTCAGGCCCATTGGCTACCGGGCAATACCTGGCAAGCCACTTTATTTGGTGTTAATGAGCCATTTGAATACAAAGCGTTAAAAGACGACTCTCAATGGCAATCAGGAAAAAATAATATTGGTAAACCCTGTGAAGTGAATACAGTTAACGTCAGCTTTTAACCAATAATTAAATCAATAAAAAGAAAAGCCTCTATACTTTTAAAACTAAATATAGAGGCTTTTCGCTCAAGCAGACTACAGGACAAATAGCTTTATTACATATACTTTATTTTTCAACAAAAATTACCACAACTCCCAACATTAAAAACATACCAATAAGCATTTGCAGAAAAAATGGCAGGGTCATAGATCCTCCATTTGTGTTTTTTACTTCCGTCCTCAGTTGAGTACTCACAATTTAATTATAGGTAAGGACCAGTGTACTTCTATATTAATTTGCTCTATAGCATTTTACTTGAGCAGTCTAAATTAAAACTATAGTTTTAATTGTGATGTTTTTAATAACAAATTTTGTAGATTTTCATTATCCGTATTTAATACAGCTACTTCAGCTTTTGACAATATTTCATTCAAGGGAGTATTAAATGGTTTACATATTTCTTTCAAGTCATCTAAGCAAGATAATAATATATCAGTTTTATAAATTGAAATTTTTTCCAATTCCATGAGTGAATCTTTTATTTTTTCTTTAGTTTTATCAGGTATTGACTCAACATCATGTTTAATGCTATGAGCATTTATATTATAGCTATCTTGGTGTTTTAAATATTTATGAAGTGCTTCTACAAGCAGATCTACACTAATAGGTTTAGTTAAATAATCATCTACACCAGCATCCAAAGCTCGCTGTTGTTGTTCGCAAAATGCCTCTGCAGATAAAGCGACTATAGGCACCTTTCTTTCTTTTAGTATTTGCCTAATAGCCTTGGTAGCATCTAAGCCACTCATTTCAGGCATATGCATATCCATTAAAATTAAATCATAAGAGTCAGATCTAAGCTGACTTTCCACTACTTTATCAATGGCTGCCTGACCGCTACTAACACAGTCAATTGCTAAACCAAAGTCTTCAAACATGGCCTTCATAACTTCTTGATTTAATGGTGTATCTTCAACAACTAAAATTTTATTTTCTTTTGAAAAAAGTAATGAAGTACCAGTTTTTTGTGAATAAACCTCTTCCTTTTCATCAGTAGCTATGTAAGGAATTTTAACTTCAAAAGTTGATCCACAGCCTGGTTCACTTTCGACAGCAATGGTTCCCCCCAATAGGCTTACTAATTTACTGGTAATCGCCAGTCCTAATCCCGTCCCTCCATAATTTCTCGTAATTGAGTTATCTGCTTGCTGAAATGACTCAAAAACCTCTTTTTGTTTATCTTTAGATATTCCTATGCCTTCATCTTCAACTTTAAAAACTATTACACTATCAGAGAGTTTTTTCTGCTCCATAGATACAACTATTTTTACACTTTTATAGTTTGGCGTAAATTTTATTGCATTGCTTATAATATTAGTTAATATTTGGTTTAATTTTGTTCTATCTGACTTAATCATGTCTGGCAATGCGCCATCAAAATGATAACTGTAGTCGAGCTCTTTATTGTAAGCAGAAATTTTGTTGATATGAAATATACCCTGAACTAAAAGTTTTAAATTAATATCCTCATAGTAAACATCTATACGGCCCACTTCTATTTTAGATAGATCCAAAATATTATTTATCAGCTCAATTAAGTGCTCCCCACTCGATTTAATATTCAAAACAAACTTTTTCAATTCATAACTAATCTGTTTTTTATCAAAACGCATCGCTAATATTTGACTAAACCCAATAATTGAGTTTAGTGGCGTTCTTATCTCATGACTCATATTAGCTAAAAATTGAGATTTAGCCTGACTTGCTTTTTCTGCTCGTATTTTTTCATAAACAAGCTTTCCTTCAATTAGCTTTCTATTATTTAGCTCTTGCTTAAGCCTATCAACCATATTGCAAAAACTAACCTCGAGCTCTTTCAATTCATTATTATTTTTATTTCCCGTTTCCAGTTTAAAACCATCTAAACTGTCAAAATTAATTGCTCTTGTTGTTCTCGTTAATACTTTTAGCGGCTCACCCAATAGCTTTCCAGCAAAAAAAACTATTATTAGAAGCAACGCTATTGTTTTAATAAATCCATTTACAATTAATAAAATAAAACTATATTCCACTCTTTCGAGCACCACTTTATTACTAGAATACAAAGTTAAGTATCCAAGCAGCTGGTTTTGGTTATCAACTAGTGGCAATTGATAGTTAAAGAGTGTTTTTAGTATTTTGTTATCTACGTTGGTGCTGGCTTCAATGCCATCAACATTGACGACTAACTGTGTATCTGATGTTAACTCTGTATCTCCAACAATTCCTATTAACTGTTGTTCAGCATTTTTTAGCTCTACACCAACTACAACAGGTATTTGTATTATTCCAAGAAGAGTTGAATAGACTTGTTCATTATTTAAATGCCATAAGGCTTGTGTTAGTACTGGAGAAAATATATCTGTATATTTTATTAGATCACTGTTAACATTATTTTTTTCATCTTTATATTGAGTAGCCAATTGAAATACTGTTGTCACTATTGCTACTATTACATACACACCAAAAACAGCCTTAATTAAAGAATAACCAACAGTATTCTGCTTTTCTTTTAGCAACAGCTTCAGCATTTAAACACCTATAAAATAGATATATAGTCTCACACTCCATGCAATTATTGCTTATATGAAATTGCTCCTTGATTTTCACTAAACCCATATTCCCTAGCTATTTTGAGCCACTCATTATTGTTATTTATAGCAATACGTCTCAAATACTCCTCTATATCTTTTCTGCTTTTAGATATTAAGAACATCCGATAATAAATAGAATGCTTTTCAGGAGAAACATATATTTTTTCTTTCAAAGACATTTCTTTAACAAGATAGTTAATTGTTGAAGTTGGTAATAATGTAAAATCAACCCTGCCTTTTAATAGTACTTTCACATTATTACGCTCATGATCTCCATCAATTCTTGTTATTTTTCCTTGGTCAACCAAGTTATCGATTCCTATGTATTTGTGGCCTGCCATTCCACCAAATGTCAGCCCTTGCAAAGACTGAAACCCTCTATACTCAACCGGCTTTTCTAGCCTTGAAACTATTGAGCTAGAGTCCTCAAGTATTGACAGCCATCGATACTTTAACTGTTTTTTATCATTGAACCATATTGGATTGGCCCAAGTGACTACCCATGGCCCATTTTTTTCTATTTTTTTATCAAGCCGTTTCCTAGGCAAAATCTGCAGCTTAAATTGATATCTACTATCGACATAATTATTAAGAAATCTCTCTAGTTCAAATGTTAATCCTTTATTTTCTCCGTTAATAAAAGGCGGGTGGTTATGATAGGTATATAAATAAATTAACTCTTTATCAGCAAAAATTACTGATGAGTAAATAATAAATACACTTAATAGATACTTTATCATCATATACCTCATTTGACATTTATTATGTCAGCAATGAATGAAGCATTGAATAAAGCTTATTTTTATTAATTGGCTTGGTTAAATAGCCCGTACAACCTGCATCGGTACATTTTTTATCATCACCATCTAATGCATAAGCAGTCATTGCTATTATAGGCGTTTCTACTAAACTCTCGTTACATTCCCATGCTCGTATTCTACGGACAGCTTCATAACCATTTAGCAAAGGCATTTGCATATCCATAAAAACGATATTCCATTTATCCTCCTTAAATTTCTCCAATGCTTCTTCACCATTTACTGCAGTCTCTACACTATCAAATTTTTTTGATAAAATTGATTTAGCTATCATTCTGCTAGCAGGGTCATCTTCAACTAGCAGCACAGATTTCCATTTTCTCTCATTTTTAAAGTCAATTTTCTCGACTGTTTTATTAGGGTTTAATATCACACCGCTTCGATCACCTAAGAAATCTTTAATATTATTAGAATCCTCTTTAACAAGCTCACATGAAATAGTAAAATAAAATTGGCTACCTTTGTTTACCTCACTTTCAAGCCATATCTCTCCAGATAGCATTTCAACTAACTTTTTGGTAATTGTTAAACCTAAACCAGACCCTTGATAGTTTCGTGTGGTTGAGTCTTCTACCTGGGTAAAGCTATCAAATACCATACTTTGTTTGTTTTTTTCTATACCTATACCCGTATCACAAATATTAAATAGCAATAGTGCCTTGCCTCTTTCCGATTTTTCTGTTGTTACATGTAGATCAACACCACCTTCTTTTGTAAACTTAATTGCATTACCCATAAGGTTAATCAATATTTGGTTTAACTTATTAGAGTCACTTTTAATAATATCGGGTACTTGTCTGCCTATAGAATAGTTTAAGCAAATACCTTTTTCTTTAGCTTGTGATACTAATAGCTTGTAGGTTGAATCAATCAGTTGGTGTAAACTAAAAACACTGCTATTAACTTCAAGTTTATTTGCTTCTATTTTTGATAAATCTAAAACATTATTAATTAAATTCAGTAACCTCTCTCCACCACCTTTAAGAACATCTATCAATTCCTTTTGTTCCTGATTTATATTAGTTTCTTCAAGTATTTGAACCGTACCCAAAATAGCATTCATGGGTGTTCTAAGCTCATGACTCATATTGGCAAGAAACTCAGATTTAGCTTTATTGGCACTATCAGCCTGCACTTTGGCACTAATGAGGTCTTTTTCGTATGTTCTTCTTACTTTTATTTCATTAACTAGATGTTCGTTTAAAATTTCTAAGTCTCGTGTTCTTTCTAGTACACTACACTCTAGAGAATCTCTTGCTTGTTTGGCTGCAAGTGCATTATTTAAGCGTGCCTCTAGTATAAGTTTATTAACAGGCTTACTAATGTAGTTGACAACTCCCAACTTATAGCACTTTGCTATTACTTCATCATTATTGTCTTCTGCCGTCAACACAATTATAACTATTTTATTAAATTCTTCTTTCTTGCTTAGTTGCAGCAGCAAATCAACTCCATTTAATCCTGGCATGTTCAGATCTAACAAAATCAAGTCAAATTTTTCTTCTTCAAGCCTGGGGAATAAGTTTTTGGGGTTAATTATAAAGCCACACTGATAGCCAAACTCTTTTATGAGATGCTTTAGTTGTTGGCATGTTTTTATATCATCATCAACAACAAGAATATTAGGAGCAGTTATATCGAACACCATTTAGTTAGCTACTTGGTTATCCATGACCACTTTATGTGTATTAAAAAGTGTAGCAAGCTTGATGCTAGTTTACTTTGTTTTTTATAGCAGCTACTAACAAGGCACTCTATTTAACTTTTGTTTCTTCTAACTAATATCAAACCATAAATTTTTTGTAAAAAAATTATAGAAATTTATAATAAAAATATTACTTGAACTTAGAACCTGGCTTACCATTATCAGACTTTATTTCCTGTTTTAACCAGTTCGTAAACTTTTGTACACGCCTGTATCGAGGCGAACTCTCATCGTATAACAACCAGACTCCTGCATACTCTACAGTATCATTAAATAACTGAACAAGCGCTTGTTGTTTAATTAATTGCTTGGCTACTAAGTTGCTCATTAGTGCTATACCCCTCCCCTCAAGGACCGTATGTATTGCTAAACCTACGCCTTTGACTTGTATAATTTGCAATTTAGAGTAGTCAGCTGTTATATCGACTTTATCAAACCAGCTTTTCCAGCCCTCTGAAAATAAAGGTGTACTTTCAATTAATAAATAGTTAAATAAGTCTTCTGGTTTATTAATATTTTTTGCAACATTTGGAGAGGCAACTACAATTCCTTCACTAGCAGCTAAAAATTCATTGACCAACCCTGAGTAGTTGCCTTTACCATAACGGATAGCAACATCTGCTTCATCATGTTTTAAATCTAACAGATCCAAGGTAGGTATCATATGTATTCTTATTTCTGGATAAGCTTCCGCAAATAACCATAATTTAGGCATTAACCAATGTGAGGCAAATGCGGGGCTAAGGGTAACCTTAAGCTCACCAGCCAATTCTTCTTGCTGAACGCGGTTAATACCTTCCCGAATCAGGCCTAATCCTTGATCAACATATTGAAATAAGTTTTCACCAGCCTCTGTTAGTTGCATTGTGCGACCAACTCGAGTGAATAACCTCACCCCCAATGCTTGCTCAAGCGTTCGAACTTGCTGGCTTACAGCTGATTGGGTAATAGCCAGCTCATCAGCCGCTTTTGAATAGCTTGATAGCTGTGCCGCTTTTGCAAAAGCACGCATAGCACCAAGATGCTGTAGGGGATCGCTCATATCATCACTTTCAGTACATCATCAATTATTAGTTCAACTAATAGTAAATCAAAATTTATCATTCGTAGTTAGTCATTAAAATCGCTAGATTGCTGCTATGTAGAGGTATTTTAGCCTAACTGATGAAAGTAAAGAGTAGTAGCGATGGAGTATCTATTAATAATACTGATAGTTTTTGTCTGGTTTATATACAAGAGATATTGCAGTAAAGCAAAATCACCAAGAACACAAGCACTTCCTACCAGCCTCAATCAGCAGCTTATTTACGACCTGGGCTTAAACGATGTTAAACCGGTAGCCAAAGACAATAACAAGCTTGATAAACGCTAGCTGTTTGTGGAGCAGAGATAAATTTGAGGTCTTAGAAAAAAAATTACCCCAGCTACTTGGGGGGAGATTATGTAGCCGGGGCAGATTATTATCTCCGCTAACTTGGGGGCTTAACGGAGTAAATGCCAACACTAAAACACATAAGGAGTAGTTAAAGTGACCATCGCGGCCACTCGTAATATATGACAACCCCAAATTCAGGAAAGTTCCAGCTGCTCAAAATTTTTTTCAATAAAATCAGAAAAACTTAAGAAGACGATTAGGTACTTTGAGAAGGCTTCATGAAATCCCCCTCAATCCCCCTTTTTCAAAGGGGGAAGTAAGACTGTGTTATAGCTCTACTTACCAAGCCTCCCCATCCCATCTTTCTCTAGAATACCGAAACTATCACAACTATATCTATATATTGCTACCCACAGTGAAGAGCATTTAGGCGAGGCCATCGAGAGATGAAGCCCCAGGAGCTTATTGGAATAAGTGACTGGGGTGAAGAGCGAAGATAACAAAGCCTAAATGTTATTCACGAAGGGTAGTTAGTGGGCTTGGTCCCAGTTATCGCCTATTCCCGCATCCACAATCAGCGGCACCGATAAATCAGCCGCAGCCACCATCCGCAGCTTCAAACCAGCAACCACTTCATCAACCTGAGCTTCTGCTACTTCTAAGATCAATTCGTCATGCACTTGCATAATCATATTGGCATCAAGCTGACTTGCGGTTAACCATTGATCAACACTAATCATTGCCTGTTTAATGATATCGGCAGCTGTCCCTTGCATTGGAGCATTAATCGCGGTTCTCTCTGCTGCCTTTTTACGCATTTGGTTACGGGAACGGATTTCTGGTAGATACAAGCGTCGGCCAAATAGTGTTTCTACATAACCTTTTTCTGCAGCAGAGTGACGAATATCATCCATATAAGTGAGCACCCCTGGATAGCGCTCGAAATATAAGTCGATATACTCCTGAGCAGATTTGCGAGACACGCCAAGCTGCTTAGCTAAACCAAATGCAGACATACCATAGATCAAACCAAAGTTGATTGCTTTAGCACTACGTCGCTGGTTATCCGTTACTTCGTCAATCGGTACTCCAAACACCTCTGCAGCCGTGGCACGGTGAACATCTCTACCTTGGGAGAAGGCATTCAATAGCCCCTCATCATTAGACAGATGCGCCATAATCCGCAGCTCAATTTGTGAGTAGTCTGCGGCAATAAGTTTATAGCCAGGTGAAGCAACGAATGCTTGGCGAATACGCCGACCTTCTGCTGTGCGAATTGGAATATTTTGTAAATTTGGGTCAGAAGAAGACAACCTTCCCGTTGCAGTAACCGCTTGATGATATGATGTGTGTACCCGCCCAGTCTCTGGGTTGATCATTTCAGGTAGTTTATCGGTATAAGTTGACTTAAGTTTACTTAAACTGCGGTATTCCAAAATCAGTTTTGGCAGGGGGTAATCTAAAGCCAGCTCTTGTAGTACAGGTTCTGCAGTAGAAGGCTGACCTTTTGGGGTTTTTTTAATTACAGGCAATTCAAGCTTGTTGAATAATATTTCACCCAGTTGTTTGGCTGAGCCTAAGTTAAATTCTTCACCTGCTAAATCGAAGGCTGCTTTTTCAAGCTCATCAATCCGTTTAGCCAACTCAACACTTTGTTTTTGTAACAAACCAGGATTAATTAACGCGCCATTACGTTCCATTTTAGAAAGCACGCTGATTAAGGGTAATTCAATTTCCTTAAACACCTTCACCAGTGTTGGGTGCTCTGCGAGTTTAGGCTCTAAAGCTTGATGCAGCCGTAGGGTAATATCTGCATCTTCTGCCGCATACTCCGCCGCTTGCTCAATGGCAACCTGGTCAAAAGTAATTTGCTTTGCTCCTTTACCAGCAATATCCTCAAAATGAATCGTTTTATGGCCCAGGTATTTGAGTGCCAAACTATCCATATCATGTCTGGTTGCTGTGGAGTCCAGTACATAAGACTCCAACATGGTATCAAAGGCGATCCCTTTTAATTCAATATCGTAGCGAGCTAACACACTCTGATCATACTTCAGGTTTTGCCCAATTTTTTTCTGATCAGCGCTTTCCAATAAAGGCTTCAACAGAGCTAAGACCTTATCCCTGTCTAGCTGCTCAGGTGCTCCCACATAGTTATGTGCCAGTGGAACATAAGCTGCTTTGCCTGCTTCTATGGCAAAAGACACCCCCACTATTTCAGCTTGCATATAATCCAAACTAGTAGTTTCAGTATCAAAGGCAAACAGCTCTGCCTGCTCTAATTGTTTTATCCAGCTATCAAGTTGCTGCTGGGTTAAGACAGTTTCATAGGTAACGTCTAGCGCTTGCTCCACATCATCAATGGTTTCACCAGCCGACAGTAGCTCCTCAGTCCAACCTTTAAATTCTAACTTCTTAAACCAGTCCAACAACGCCGCTTTATCAGGCTCAACCAGTTTTATATCAGCAGGCCCCATTTTCAGCTCTACATCGGTTTTAATGGTGGCCAGCTGTTTTGAAAGCAGTGCTTGTGACTTATGTTCTTCAAGCTTTTTCGGCATGGTTTTCGCGCCACGAAAGCCAAGAGTCGGTACTTCTTCCAAGCGTTCATAGACAGATTCCAGACTACCTAAACCTTGCAATAAAGCTAATGCCGTCTTTTCACCCACTCCAGGTACACCTGGTATGTTGTCTACTTTGTCACCCATTAATGCAAGAAAGTCGATGATAAGCTCTGGTGGGATTCCAAACTTTGCCTTTACCCCTTCTACGTTCATAAAAGCATCATCATCTTTCATAGTATTAACCAGCGTAATATGCTGATTAACTAACTGGGCCATATCTTTATCACCAGTTGAAATAATTGTATCAATGCCAGCTTCTGTTGCCTGTCTGGCCAAAGTGCCAATTACATCATCTGCTTCAACGCCTTCAATAACAAACATAGGTAAACCCATGGCTTTAATAATGGCGTGTATCGGCTCAATCTGTTCCCTTAATTCATCAGGCATTGGCGGCCGGTGGGCTTTGTATTCACTGTAAATGGTGTTGCGAAACGTTGGGCCTTTAGCATCAAAGATGACCCCAATTGGGCTTTCAGGGAAGTCTTTAATTAAACGCCGCATCATGCTTATCACCCCACGAATAGCACCGGTTGGCTGACCATCCGAGGCGCTTAAGGCTGGCATTGCATGATAGGCTCTAAACAAGTAAGAAGAACCATCCACAAGAATTAACGGGGGCTGCTTTTGTTGTTTCGTCATAGGCCAGTACATTTACAGTTAAAATAAAACAAGGCATTGAAAACCTGTTGATACTTACCAAAAGGCTTACCATCCAAATGGCGCTTATTGTATCAGTTATGGTGTAGCCCTGATCTACCAATTATCAATAGCTAACAAAAAATGACTGAAAACTGCTGTGCTAACAATGAAATTTAAGGTACCGTTTAGCGGCTTTTATTGTCACTATTAATATATACCCAAAGGATCTTACTTTGGCTTGTGACAAATTATAGCGATTGCGGGCAGCATAAAATTTAGGATTGGAGACTAGGCAAACCAGGAGACTTTTATGAAACAGCTCATATGTTCAACGGCTCTAATCACTGTATTGTTTGGTGGCTGGCAGGCAGCTTATGCAGAAGATGTCATCACTGAAGACCCTGCAGTGGTAATTAAAGAGAGCAAAAAAGGTAAAGGTGTCACTGTTGAAACATATCGCCTAAAAAATGGTTTTGTATACGCCTATAAGGTTACTCCAAAAGGTGGCAAACCTTATTTTCTGGTAGCAGCAGATAATGAGGGCAACTTCATTCGAACTGACAAGCATCACCAAATGCTGGTTCCATCCTGGAAGATTTTTGAGTGGTAATTTTTGAGTCGTATTTATGTCGGTTTATACCCATTTAACCTTTGATGAGATAGCACAACTATTAACCAAGTATGATATCGGCACCCTCAAGCACTTTGAGGGTATAGCTGCTGGGGTAGAAAACACCAACTACTTTATTGATGTAGTGGCAGCTGATGGCCAAACCACTCGATACGTACTCACTTTGTTTGAGTTTTTACCCGTTGAGATCATTCCCTTCTTCACCGCCCTTACCGACCACTTGGCAACCCACCAGTTGCCGGTACCCTTGGCGATCAGAGACCTGCAAGGGGAGTCACTACACTGGTTAAAAAGCAAACCTTGTTTAATCCAACGTTGCCTGACAGGTAAACAAGTTGATACACCCACTAGTAGCCATTGCGCTGCTGTGGGTGAAATGCTGGGCAAAATGCATCAAGCAGGATTACAAACAAGTATCAGCCAAACCAATCAGCGCGGATTGAACTGGTTGGTAGAGCAAGCCGATAGACTGCAAAGCTTAGTGTCTGCCGAAAATGCAGCTCTACTAAAGCAGCAAGCAGACTTTTATACGGTTTTTTTTCAGCAACATAGCCACTTGCCTCAAGGGATCATTCACGGTGACCTATTCCATGATAATGTACTATTCACAGGTACTAATATTAGTGGCGTCATCGACTTTTATAATGCCTGCACCGACTATTTACTATACGATTTAGCTGTTACAGCAAACGACTGGTGTCGACTGCCAGGGCAAACTCTTGATCCTCAAAAGGTAAAGGCATTAGTTGATGGGTATAACCAAATAAGACCTTTTAATGAAGATGCTAAAAACGCCTGGCCAATAATGTTACAGTTTGCAGCCTTTCGTTTTTGGGTTTCTCGTATCATTACTTTTGAACATCCAGAGGAGCATTTACCTCAAAACGAAGATGCTGTAGTTAAACCCAAAGACCCGAATGAGTTTAAACAACTAATGCTACATCATAAAAATAATTCCAGTCTGTATTCACTGTAACCTCTACTTTCCCCAGCCCTATACCCTCACCTTATCAAGGAAGTGGCATGATTCGTAACATATCAATGTAAATATTATATATTTATTGGGGCCTTTCATGGCCCTAATTTATTTTAGAAATAATATCGCCTGATAAGAGATACTTAAAATGCCAAAACGATTTATCGATCTTTCAATTTGTATTGAAAATGAGGTGAAGTCGGACCCGATTCCTTTTAACCCAAAAGTGACCTATATGGATCACCAGTCCACTTTTAGCCAAATGGCACCATTTTTTCCAGGTTTAAAACAGCAAGACTTACCTGATGGAGAGGCATGGGCAATTGAAAAAGTAGAACTCATTACCCACAATGGCACTCATCTTGATGCCCCCTATCACTTTCACTCCACTATGAATAAAGGAGAAAGAGCTATTACTATTGATGAAGTACCATTAGAGTGGTGCTTCCAAAAAGGCGTTAAGCTAGATTTTCGATATTTCGATGATGGCTATGTCGTGACTGCCGATGACGTCAAAAAAGAATTAACAAGAATCAATTATACCATCGAGCCACTGGATATTGTTGTAGTCAACACTCGCGCAGGCAGTCGCTATGGTCATGATGATTATATTCACTCAGGTTGTGGCATGGGGCTAGAAGCCACCCTGTTTTTACTTGAACAAGGTGTACGGCTAACTGGCACTGATGCCTGGAGCTGGGACGCACCTTTTTCACATACAGCAAAAAAATATGCAGAAACAAAGGATCCAGCTATTATTTGGGAAGGCCATAAAGCAGGCAAAGATATTGGTTATTGTCACCTAGAAAAGCTACACAGCTTAGAGTCACTACCTAGCCATGGCTTTACTATTTCATGCTTCCCAGTAAAAATTAAAGGGGCTTCTGCTGGATGGACCAGAGCAGTAGCCATATTTGATGAATAAACCCTTATTTTTGCTCTCGTAACTGTTTTTGAGCTATTTCCATTATTAGCAATACCTCACAAGGTGAATACTGGCCCAATAGTGAAATTGAACGGTAGTTAGTCCATTCAGCAATAGGATCAAACTGCCGTTTTCTTTTAAAATTGAGTCTCTTTAGACCAACTAAACATTCTCCTTGCATTTTTGCGGCCTTAACCTTTTTATCAGTTAAGGCTGTATCACTATAGCGTTTAGCAATTTTTTGATAGGAATAATCGCTTGCCAGGGTGTAGTTCGACAAGATAAGTGAGAATAATAAAACTGCTTTTTTCACCATATACCCTTCTTAGAAATATTAGACCTATAATTTCAGCAAAAATACAGAGTTTATACTTTTATTTCAACCCACGGTCTAAGGTTATACCTAGCATGAGTCATTGTTAGGTATAACAAGTAGCACCAGCTTGATAACCCAAAGTGTTTCTTACCCAAACACCTATTATTTATAAGCTCATTTAGGCAATCCTACTGCAGTGACACTTACAATAACGACTTTGACTGATATTGAAAGTGCTACTGTAACCTATCACTCAATAAACATACTTAAATATTTGTATTAGGTATATAGACTACTGCTTTTTTTCTTGCTATCCATCGAGAGTGTACATATGCAGGAGCCCATAAACTGGCTAAACAGCATCCAAATATTATCATTTGTACAACGAAGTTTAACTCACTAATCTGCATTCTAAATAAAGTTAATGTATAAAGAAAGATTATATGATAAGTAAAGACATACAGTGAGTGCTGTCCCAAATATATAAAAGCCTTTTGATTAAAATAGTTTGGAAATTGGGAAGCAGCTCTAAATAAGACATAGCCCAATGCCACTGTATTTAATAACCGCAATGGGCCTAGAGAAGAAACACTTATCCAACTTTCTTGTAATGGTAAAACTAATTGAAAATATGATGAATGTCGATGACAAAGCATAAAGATAGTAAAAACTAGAGAAATCAAGAGCAAGCTTGTAGATTTAGGTATACTCAAAGTACCTTTTACTAAATAATAACCAAGCACAATTCCTAATATAAAAATCAATTGCCAAGCAAAAATCTCAAAATAACCAAAGTTCCAAGGAAGAATTGGAAGCCAGCTTTTTATCCCACTTAATAAAAATTGTTGAGGTCTAAGCTGAGCCAAAATCCAGAAAATGACACTACAGAACAGTATCACCCTGAATTTACCAAGTACTAGTCTGTTCAATATAAATGGTGTTACGATTAAAAACAAAACATACACTGGTATAATATCAAGAAAATTTGGTAACGATGTAAAAAAAGCTCCCATAATCATACTTATTAGAGGATTTTCAACAAACTCTGTCATATATGGATTTTTCGCCCAATCCGATGTTATAGCTGGAAAACAAAAAATAATTAAAGCAGCTGATATAAAGCATAGTAGGTGCCAAAAGTATAACTCCCTTGCTCTATACCATAATTTACGCTGAGCATATTTAAATGACTTGTTTTCAATTACTTTCGTAAATACCACGCCAGAAACTAGTCCAGACAGAAGAAAAAATCCTTCAGCAGCAGTTACATATCCAGCAAAACCATAAGTAATTTCAGACCAACCATCTAAATATGCAAATGGTAAAAATAAAAGATGATCTACTGTCATGATTAGAAGCATCCAGCCTCGAAAACAGTCTATTTGAACAATTCGACTCATATTGGTACGTACCTAAGGTAATTCTAATAACATTGGTTTAAAGGGCAAATATATAGATTAGTAAAGACATGGGCTATAAATAATTACGTTGTAAATACTTACTTTTGATAATGATTTGTTTGATATACTGCATACCTACTAATAAAAGTCTCAACCTATCCTACCATCTGCTAAACTTAACCTATGGGTAGAGTATCTATTATCAGTACTATGAATGTGTTGAACTCGTTTAAGCTTTGTATTCTCTTTAGCTATTGTTCAGTGACCTATGGAGCCAAAACAGCAAATGAGTTAGCCCTTATCAAAGTAGCTACTGGTGAGTATCCGCCATTTACTTCAAAGGAAGTTGTTCATGGTGGCTTTGTTCAGCATATGGTAAGAGAAGCGTTTAAACGCAAAGGGTTTCGAGTTGAATATAATTATTTCCCTTGGGCTAGGACATTAAAAGAAACTCAAAAAGGAAATTACCATGCCACCGCTTTTTGGTATTATTCAAAAGAGCGAGAAAAATCCTTTATTCATAGTGAATCATTACATTCTGCAGACATCGTATTTTTCCACTTAAAAACCACTCCCTTTAAAAGTTGGGATAACCTGAGTGACTTAAAAAAATACAGGATAGGTGCTAGCCGTAGCTACACATATACTCCAGAATTTTGGGAAGCTCATAAGAATAAAATCCTCAATATCAGGGTAAGCAATTCAGACGAAATAAATTTCAAAATGCTTTTTAAAAAACGAATTGATCTTTTCCCTATGGCAACTGTTGCAGGCTATAGTTTACTTTATAAAACATTCTCACGAGAGCTAATAGCTACTATAACCTATAATTACAAACCGCTCTTTTCCAGCACAAACCATTTACTATTTCCAAAAAGCAGGAAAGATGCTAAACAATTAACTAATATATTTAACCAAGGTCTAGCAGAAATAAAACAAGATGGTTTCTATGAAAAATACTATGACTTATTGCTAGAAGGTTATTACGAGCAACAAGAAAACATTACCCTGCCATAAACATCCCTTAGCCTAAATACCTATCTTCTCTCACTCTACACAAGACTACTTTAAGTCCAAAAACAATAGGTTATTTTCCTGGTCCATGTTAAAGCGAAAATTTCGCAAAAAATTCATTCCTAACAAGCCCTGTGAGGCCTCCATTGACGGTAAATCCATCACTGCAAACTCAATATCATTGATGGCTCTACCCGCAATTTCGAACCGTTTAAACCGGTATACAGGTACTATCAACTGACCATTAGCAGTATTCATCATGGTATTATGTAAAAACTCTGCTTCGGTAGCACCTTCCAGTTGCTTAAAAAACCGAGTTGATATCACTGACAGAGTGGCGCCCGTATCAATTAACAACTCCACCTGATGGCTACTCTCAATAACACCAGAAACAATATAATGTCCATTATCTTGCCTAAGCGCAATTCCTTCCTTAGCTCTCATTTTAGTAGCTATTTTATGCTTTAACTGCCGCGCCACATTCCCCCACTCTATATCTGCAAGCAAATAATCAAGCAGTGCCAAAGAACGAGGATAATCATTTAACTGGTAATGTATTTCAGCTTGCTTAAATAGATAGCTATAATTACTTTGATCTAATAGAGCAAGCTCTTCATAAAATTTTAGCAGAAGCGGCCAACGCTCTTCACCATTACTCTCACCAACTACTTTTTTATGGTAAGCCTGTACCAAAACATTGATTTTTGCCTTGATATTATCTATTTGGTCAAAGTCATATACATACTGCTCTAGTTGATAATATGCCTTGATGGCAGCAGGTAAATTACCTAGTGCCCGGTAGCTTTCGGCCAGAATATAAATAATTTGATAGTCACCAGCATTTAATTTCAAGTAATGACTAACTAATTTAATTAATTGGTGGTATTTACCTTGCTCAAATCCTTGCTGTAGCTTTTGAATAAAAGCAGCACGAGCAAACTTTTTATGCTCATCATCCAGTTGGGTAAGTTGTCGATAGTGGTCTACGATTTTTGTTGTGTTCCAATCAACCAGCAGTTCTTTAAATCCTTGCATTGGCGCAGTTAATTCAGAATCAACTAATTGTTGGCTATTGATGGAGGTAACAGGCTCAATTGTTGTAGCAGTCAGTGTCTGTTCCGACATACTGTCATTGAGTAAGACAAGCCTGATGTCAGGCCAGTATTGATGGCCATACCAACCACTTGCCAAGCCAACAGAAAACACACTCAAGACAAAAATCGTTTTTTTCACAACAGTTTGTTACTCAGTCTTCACTTATCGATTCGATCTCACTCCTGGTTAATATAACAAATCTGTCAGGTATACTGTATCAATAGTTTTGTATGTTTAAGAGACTATCGCGAAAGCTGATAAATATGAAGCGATAGGGTGTTCTGAAACTACTGTCAAAAACAAGGATTTAGTACTATGGCACAATCAAACTTCCCCCTTTGAAAAAGGGGGATTGAGGGGGATTTTTACATAAAAGTAAGATGAAGATAGCTCAATAACTCTGGCCCTTTTAAATCCCCCCTAACCCCCCTTTATCAAAGGGGGGTATAGTAGATTTATGACACCCTACAGGAAAGAAAGGACTTGGTTTAAAGAAGAATACGAAAGCCTATAGATATACTCACAGCGAAGGATTATTTAGGCAAGGCCACCGAACGCTGAAGCCCCAGGAGTTTAGGTATACTAAATGACTGGGGTGAAGTGTGAAGGTAACAAAGCATAAAAATCATTCGCGAAGAGTAGTTTGTAAGTGGGTATAACTATCGACAAACCGCTTATACTTATGCTGCCCACATGTATAAGATTGATTTTTCACGGATGTGGCCGTATCCCGACAAGTCGGCACTACCTCTACTTTGGCGTCATAATCAAGGTCAATAAAGAAAGGTAATGAATAGCGCTCTTTGCCACTGATGTTAATTACCCGATGCAACGTTGAAATATAACGGTCATTAGTAAATGTTTGCACTAAATCGCCAATATTTACAATCAGGGTACCATCAACAGGTGGGGCACTTACCCAATCGCCATTTCTATTCTGCACTTGTAGCCCACCATTGGCATCCTGAGATAAAATCGTTAAAAAACCGTAATCGGTATGCGCACCTATGCCAAACTCTTTCATGGTAATTTCCCCTTGTTGGGGAGGATAATGCAACAAGCGTTGGATAGTGATCGGTTTGGTTTGTAGTTTGGCAAAATAATCGGCGGGTAAACCCAGGCTTAATGCAATCGCTCGAATCAATTGTCGAGCCAAATCCAACATAGCATTACGATATTGCTCAAAAACAGCTTTAAAGCGCTCAGGCTGTTGTGGCATTAAATTAGGGCCAAAAAAAGGACTTACTTCAGAAGTTTCTTGTCCAAAATCAAAGCACTCTTTAAAATCTCTAGTATTTTCCGGGTCGACATTTTCTGCATACATAGGAATATAACCCCGTAATGTTTGACCGGAATGGGTAATATTCAGCTTATTTTTTTCTTCGAACGGCAGTGCAAAAAACACCTCAGCCAGCTTATAGGCTTCTTTAATTAATTGCTCATCAACACCATGATTTTTAATATATAGAAACCCAATATGCTCACAAATGTAGCCTATTTCCTGCACCACCTTCATAGGGTTACTTTGATCAAGTAATGGGGCAATATCAACTATTGGAATTTCATTAAAAGAAGTTGTTTTACTTTGTAAACTATCTTCAACTGTGACACTCATAAATTTAGCATCCTTATTTTAGGCTATCATAATGCAGATATATGGAGTAATAGGGTATTCTTTCACTAAGATATGGATATCTTTTTAGCTCTTGATGGGCAAGTTTACTACTGTGAAACTTGCGGTAGCGTCTTTAATTTATACAAAAGCGCTACTGGAACCATGGATGGCACTTCAAGAGCGGTGAAGAATAGTCTATTACTCCATATCAGATACTAAACTTCACATCCAGCCCGCCATTCTTTCCAACGTAAAGCAGCATTTGTCCCTAAAGACATAAAAGGCTCTGGTGGTAAACGACTTGGTGCATCATAAGCCATAAATTCTTTTAAAATGGGGGAATCCATTTTGGTAGCCAACTCCACAGCCATCATTCCCGATAAAGTTCCTTTCACTGTGCCTAAACCATTTTGACATGCCGCCGCATATACTCGCTCTTCCAACTCACCAAATGCTGGTACAGAATTCAACGACAGGCACAACCGACCACCCCAACAATATTCCATTGTTACATCAGTCAACATGGGAAAACGTGCTTTAAACGCCTGATCATGATTTTTTGCTACATTTCTTAGCTCAGTTTCAGAAACTTCCATCGACTGATTTAAAGTAAAGTGATTACGTATCGTCAGTCGTTCGCCGCTACCACCCCAATTAGAGGTACGCCGTACTGTGGTACCCATCGGGTCAGCAGGTAATAATCCCCAATTAGCCTCACCACCAAGCCGTTTAACCTCATCTTGATTTAATGCTCGGGTCATGGAGGCATAGGTAAAAATATGCATTAACTGTTGTTTAAAATAACCAAACGACTGAATATGTCCATTAACCGCTAGAATTACTCGCTTGGTTTTAACCCTACCTTTAGGGGTTTTTAGGGTATGTTCAGGCCCCAACTGCATTTCAGTTACAGGGCTATTTTCGTAAATAGCAACATCCTTACTCAGCCCTTGTGCAGTTAAACGAATAAATGCCGCTGGTTGTATCATTGCGGTACCTGGCGTAAACAAGCCTTTACTGTAATAATCAGAGCCGGTTAACGCCTTCATTTCTGCTTGATCTAACAGCTGATATTGCTCACCCAACGCCTTAATATGTTTCAAATAACTATCAATATGTTTTTCTCCACGAGCAGAAGCAGCGCCTGTCACTTTGCCAGATAAATCAAACACTTCCTGTGGTATTGTAAAGTCGTGAGCCATTTGCCTGGCAAAGTTAATAGCAGCGCGATTTAAACGAATTTGTTTTTTATCTTCATCTCGCCCCCCTGCGTAACTTTTTGAATTCAGCTCGTGGGGCAAATCAATCATAAAACCACTGTTACGTCCCGCTGGGCCTTCAGCAAGATGGCTGGCCTCTAACATGACAACCTTATCATTCGGTACTAATTGACTTAAACGACGTGCCGCAGCCATTCCGGTAAAACCACCTCCAACAATTACCCAGTCTGCTGAAACAGTGCCTGTTAGCGGTGGATAGGATTGCGCTGGACTAAGAATGCGATTCCAAGCAGCAGGTCCTGTGTCCTTTGGCATCCGGTTAACATATACGACATTTGTCATAATCCAGGTCCAGCCATCACTGCGTATCGATTAATCCACACAAGCCTCATCAACAGGATCGCTGAGATCCAGCCAAATGGTTTTTAGCTCGGTATATTGATCATGGGCATGGATGGAATTATCTCGTCCACCAAAACCTGATTGTTTATAACCGCCAAAGGGTGTGGTGATATCCCCTTCGCCAAAACAATTAACCGTTACCGTACCTGCCCGCACAGCTTGTGCTGCACGTAAGGCACGCTTAGCATTAGCAGTAAAAACAGAGGCAGCTAAACCATAATCGGTGTTATTAGCTACTTGAATCGCTTCGTCATAACTGCCTACGGTAATAACCGATAAAACCGGGCCAAATATTTCCTCCTGAGCCAAACGGTCTTGTGAATCCACCCCATCAAAAATAGTGGGCTGAACATAAATACCATCCATCGTTTCACCGCCCAGAATCACTTGTTTGCCAGAGTCTTTTCCGTAATTTAAATAGCTGGCCACTTTTTTAAAATGGTTTTGGTCAACTAATGCACCCAAGTGATTAGCAGGGTCTAATGGATCACCGGTACGCCATTCACGGGCATGAGCTTTAACTCTTTCCAGTAATTCCTCTTTAATTTTTTTATGCACTATCAGTCGTGAACCTGCGGAGCAGTTTTCACCCATATTCCAAAATGCTGCATTTACCACCTGAACTGCGACTCGATCTAAATCTTCAGCATCTTCCAGAACAATACAGGGGTTTTTCCCGCCACATTCCAATACAACTTTTTTCAGGTTAGAGTCAGCGGCATAACGCAAGAAACATCGGCCAGTTGCCGTAGAACCGGTAAAACTCACCATATCCACATCCGGATGCATACCTATTGGTTCACCAACGTCTTTGCCAGTGCCAGTCACTATATTTAACACGCCACGAGGTAATCCTGCTTCCATGGCTAATTCAGCAATGCGTAATGCCGTGAGTGATGTCTGCTCCGCTGGTTTTACTACCATTGAGCAACCTGCCGCTAACGCCGGCCCCATTTTCCAAGCCAGCATTAATAAGGGGAAATTCCATGGCAATACCGCCCCAACCACACCGATGGGTTCCCGAACAATCATCGAAATAGCATCACTGCCAACAGGTGCCGTTTGATCATAAATCTTATCAATGGCTTCCGCATGCCACTTAATGGTGTGAATTAACTCTGGAATATCAATGGTTTCACAATCTTTAATTGGCTTGCCAGAGTCAAGGGCTTCCAGCACGGCTAATTCACGTCGATTACGAGCAATTAATTTACATAAACGAATTAGTACGTCTTTACGCTCACTGGGATGAAGGCAACGCCAGCGCCCATCATCAAACGACTCACGGGCTTTTTCAACGGCAAAATCAACATCTTCCTTGTCACAGGCAGCAATATCTGCCAGTTTTTTTCCAGTAGCGGGATTAATAGTGGCTAAGGTTTTACCGGATTTTGCGGGCCTAAACCGACCGTCAATAAAACTCATCGAAGGTGGGTTTAAATCAGCTGCAATAGCAAGATATTCGTCATGAGTGAGCAAATCAGACATAGCTTATGTTTTCCTTTTCCGTGGTATTCGCTGTTTTTTGGGCTTGTTTATTGGCGGTAACTTCAACCACTCGACCGGGGTCCTGCGGCCCTTCTATGATGCTAGCAATAGTGGTTCTAACCGTGCGAATCACTTGCTCTAAAGCACGTTTTTCCTCTTTATTCAAACCATAAAGTGGTTTTCTAGTAATGCCTGCATTAAGGCCTTCAAGTGTTACTCCATATTTAACACTTTGAATAAACTTGCCACCCTGCTCTAATATTCGCATTAACGGCATCATGGCTGACATAATGCGACGGCCTTTCTTGAAGTCTCCTTCTACGACACAAGCCTGATACAATGCAGAATGCTCACCAGGTAAAAAATTAGAGCCAGCACAAACCCAGCTACTAGCTCCCCAGGCAAAAAATTCTAATGCCTGATCATCCATACCACAGGAAAGTTGAATATGTGAATAATCACGAGCTAATAAATGCAATCGATTTGGGTCACCAGAGCTTTCTTTAATAGCACAAAAATTTGGTGATCGACCTACTCGATCTAAAAATTCCTCCCCCATCATCACCCCCATTCGACTAGGGTAGTTGTACAACATAATGGGTAGATTCGCGGCCCGGTCAACAGCCAACGCATGTCTGGCCAATTCACGTTCAGTGGGCAAAGAATACGGTGGTGTTGCTACCAATAAACCATCAGCTCCCTGTTTAACTGCAGCCTCTGCCAATAAAATGGAATCGTTTGGGTTAAGTGACCCAGTACCAAATACGACAGGTATGCGTCCCTCAACACATTCCATTGCTATTTCTAACAAGCGTACCCGCTCTGCATTACTTTCAACGTAATACTCACCGGTAGTGCCGCCTACAATAATGCCATTAACATTAGCATTGACTAAGTGCTCAACCATCGCCGAAAAGGCTTCATAATCGATTGAATAGTCATCACTAAATGGTGTGATAACTGGCGTATAAATCCCTTCAAATTGCATTTAACCCCCTTATATTTAAATGTAATTCTTCTCCAGGGCATCATTGTAGCTGACAACCTTTATAACTGAGTTACAGACTAGCGAAGAAGCAGAAAAAACCACAGCAACATTTATTTCGGAATAAACATAACGTTGGGTTATCAAAAGTGGTTGCTATCAATTAGGGGAAGCTAATAAGTATGGAGCAATGGGGGGGTTGTGAAGGCTAGCAGATATTGGGTAATTGGGTATTTTGTAACTACTATCGGAAACAGAGGGATTCAAACTATAGCACAATCCAGCTTCCCCCTTTGCAAAAGGGGGATTGAGGGGGATTTTTTTACATACAAATAAGACGGAGATGGCTCAAAAACCACGATCACTTTAAATCCCCCCTAGCCCCCCTTTATTAAAGGGAGGAACAACTTTTTCGACGCTCTCATTAAAGGGGGCAGTAGGAAATAATAAACAGGCTATATGCCGGTTATAAAAATTGGTCTCAATCTGGAGACTAGTGTCGTATTTATGCTTCATATAGTCGTACCCAAGTATTACTCATTAAAATTATTATCTAAAGATAGCGACTCCAGGGATACTTTTTATAGGACAAAAAGTAAATGAAAATATTAGCTAAAGCAGCTGTTTTCGCTGCAGTAATAACCAGCACAAGCGCCTTTTCTTCTACCTATGTTCAGTTAGGCAAGGAAGCAAGTGATGCCATTTACCATTTATCAAAATATTGTGCTGTAGAATTAGGGGAACTAAAGCAAGCGCACCCTAGTTCTTGGATTGGCTCAGGCGGTAAGTGGTATAACCAAAATAACAATTATGGATTTAGTTTTGACGTACTTTATGCCCCTAATTATTTTTCAACTGAACAACTGGCAACGCTATCACTAAGCGCCAAATACATACCAAACCCACCGGCTGATGCACCAAACTATGAATATACTTGTACGGTAAACTACAATTAAGAATTAGTGTTTCTAATCATCAGGGGGAGACAGTTCTGCCCCTGATAACCCAAATCAGTTAATATTAAGAATACCAAAAATGCTCTTTTAACTTAATGATGACAATAGCCAATCCCTAAACCAGCTAAATTCGTCATTATCTTCTTTGTCTTCCGTATAAGTTAAATAATGGAGTTTTTCTTTAAATATTACTTCTTGCTCAACAGGCTTAACTAATAGCCCTTGATCAATTAGTGGGCTAACTAAATGATGCCACCCCAATGACACACCTTGGTGGCTTAATACCATTTGAATCAGCATATTATAATCGTTGGCATTAAATAAATGCTTACCTGAGCGAGGGCGTTTATTTAACTGTATGTCATGAAATGCAAACCATACCGACCAATCCACATGCTCGGCTATCTGGGCTCGACCATAAGGGCTGAGGTTTAACAACACCGTATCACGCAGCCCGGCTAATGTATTAACATCTGGGTTTTGTGCTAAAAATTGTGGTGTACACACTGGGTAAATTATATCGTGGAATAGTGGAATTGATCGATAACCTTCACGGGGATCAGTTACTTTGTTAATAAAAACATCAGGGTAAACTCCCGGTTCCATTTTTAAAAAATTTTCTGTGGTTACCACATTAATATCAATTTCTGGATTAGCGGCAAAAAAATCAGGTAATCGACGGGATAACCATAAAGCAGAAAATGCAGGGGAACAACAAATAGTAAGGACTTTTTTACTTGAATGGGAAGACTTAATTCTATCTGCCGCCTGAGCAATATTTACAAACGACAAATAAGCCGCATCATAAAAAATGGTACCTGCTTCAGTGAGTTCCACTGCACGACCCGCTCGTTTGAATAAGTCTACTCCCAGAGCAGCCTCTAACTCACGAATCTGGCGGCTAATCGCTGCCTGAGTAACACATAAAGCTTCTGCTGCACGGGTAAAGTTTTGGTACTTGGCAGCAGCAACAAAAGATTTTACCGCTCTCAGTGAGGGCATTTTGACCAGGATTTTGTCGGGTTCTACATGTTTAACCATAACTTCTTGTTGTTAATATCTTTAATAAAAAATCGTTTTGCTTCAACTACTAGCATCTCTAGACTGCAAGGATAACTAGATGCAAGCATAAATAATTAGCCAAGGGCGCCCATCAACGCATGCAACACACGCTGCATTAGGAGTATCAAGCATGACTAGTAAATCAACAACGCTGTCTCTGATCAACCAAAGAAAGCCTCGTCATGGGCTTAGCCGTGAGTTGTATCTTAGTTCTGCGGTGTATCAAGATGACTTGGAGCAGATTTGGCATCAAGAGTGGATTTTTGCTGGTCATACCTTTGAAATTGAAAAGCCTGGCGAATATATCACTTTACAGATAGGCAATTACCCAATTGTTATTGTTAGAGACAGCAGTGGTGATATACGTGCCTTTCATAATGCTTGTCGACACAGAGGATCACGGGTTTGCTCAAAGGCTAAAGGAAAAGTGGCTAAGCTCGTCTGCCCCTACCACAGCTGGACCTTCGACCTGGATGGAAAATTATTGTTTGCAGGCAATATGGGGGAGCAATTTAACAAAAGTGACTATGGATTACGGCCTGCACACTGTGAAATAGTTAACACTTATATTTATGTATGTGTTGCTGAGCACGCCCCAGATTTCAGCCAATTTCGAGATGCGGTTTCCCCCTTTCTGTCACCCCATCAGCTGGAAAATTGCAAAGTTGCCTATGAATCTAATCTGGTTGAAAAAGGCAATTGGAAGCTGGTATTTGAAAATAACCGCGAGTGTTACCACTGTGACGCCAACCACCCTGAATTATTAAATTCATTTGTTGAAAATCTCAGTGTTGCCGGTGTTGGTGGCGACGAAGATCCAGAGTTGAAAGCCCATTGGGAGCGCTGTGAAGCGGCTGGATTCCCTAGTCGTATGGTAATGGATCAACAGGGCCAATACCGCATGACTCGTATACCACTGTTTAATAACGCCTCCAGCTACACGATGAATGGTAAGCCTGCTGTTAACAAACGTTTAGATCATTCGAGTGAGCCTAATATTGGTGCACTGCTTTACTTTAACTACCCATCCACCTGGAACCACTTTCTTGGCGACCATGCTTTAAGCTTTCGGATTTTACCCTTAAGTCCAGGTGAAACGCTGGTAACCACCAAATGGTTAGTCCATCAAGATGCACAAGAAGGGATAGATTATGACCTGGATAATTTAACCAAAGTTTGGCTTGCCACCAATGATCAGGACCGCCAATTAGTCGAAGAAACTTTTCGTGGGGTAAATTCACCAGCCTATATTCCTGGGCCTTTTTCAGATATTGCAGAAAATGGTGTGTGCCAATTTGTTGATTGGTACTGCGATACCATGAAAAGCAAGCTGACAGACTAACTATACCCATAACAATATATTATGGTTTTCACCCACCAAATATCATTGGACGCTTTGGGCGTAAATGAATACTTTATTACAAAAGCGACCAGCCTGATTGTAAGGCAGCACATGGAACAAGTCGTTAAGTAATTAAGTGCAATAAGCAAATATAGGGTATAGCTACAGAATAATCATAACAATAGAGGGCAGCATGGCGGATTCCAGCGAAATACTCTCGATTAATAATATCTTCAAGGTATACGGCAATAAGCCTGCTGTTGCCATGGAAATGCTGAAGAATGGCGCAGATAAAGACGACGTTTTTTTATCAACTGGGCAAACTGTCGGTGTTTTTGATGCCAGCTTCACTGTTAATAAAGGCGAAATATTTGTCATTATGGGGTTGTCTGGCTCCGGCAAATCTACGTTAGTACGCTTACTTAACCGACTGATAGAACCTACCTCTGGCACCATTAACCTCAATGGACGAGATATCACCCAACTGTCAGCTAAAGAATTACTGGAGGTGCGCCGCAAAGAAATGAGTATGGTTTTTCAATCATTTGCGCTGATGCCCCACATGACGGTGTTAGAAAATGCGGCTTTTGGTCTTGATATATCCGGTATTCCAACAAAAGAAAAAAATGCCCGTGCGGCGGCAGCACTAGAACAAGTCAGCTTGGCGGAATATCAAACCAGCTATCCCCATCAACTGTCGGGAGGTATGCAGCAACGAGTTGGTCTAGCCCGTGCTTTAGCCAATGACCCCACCATCCTACTGATGGATGAGGCCTTCTCTGCCCTGGACCCACTCATTCGCACCGAAATGCAGGATGAGTTAATTCGCTTGCAGCGGGAACAGGAAAGAACAGTTGTATTTATCTCCCATGATCTCGACGAAGCCATTCGCATTGGTGATCGTATTGCCATTATGGAAGGGGGCCAGGTTGTCCAGACAGGTACACCGGAAGCCATGCTGCGCAACCCGGCTAATGAATATGTTGCCAGCTTTTTTAATGGCGTGGATGTATCCAAAGTATTAAAAGCAGGCGATATCGCTGAAACAGACCCAAGAAGTATTATTAAACTAAACGGTCAAATTCACCCCCATCATGCCTGTGACAGTATTCGCTTTGGCTACCTGATTAATGAGCGGAACAAACTTCAAGGCGTGATTCCTACCAGTGCATTAAAACCAACTCCTACTGATTTTGAAAAGCTATATCAGCATCGAATGGATAACCACTTGACGGTTTATACCGATACTCCGCTAAAAGACATGTTTAATACCGTGGCTGACGCGCCTTATCCTGTTCCAGTCATTGATCAACATGGCACTTTTTACGGGACAATATCAAAACAGCAACTGTTACAGACTTTAAGCAAACAATAAAAAATTAAAATACAACATTCATAGTCAAAGCGAATGGTTTTTAGCGACGACAACAAACCCTAAAAATCATTCGCGAAGAGTATAAAAAAGGGAGACCCCATGTCAGACTGTAATTTATTAGATCCCTTTCAGTGCCTCAGTATTCCCTTGGGAGAATGGGTTGAAGCAGCCCTTAACTATCTGGTCGATAATTTTCGTGGTTTTTTTCGCGGTATTCGTTGGCCTATTGATCAAGTATTAAATGGCATTGAATCAATGCTATTATCCATTCCACCCTTAATTAGCATTATTATTGCCTCGCTGGTTGGCTGGCAGTTAGCAGGCAAAAAAATGGGGGCTTTTTGTGGTATTACCCTGTTTTTATTAGGCCTGATTGGTGTCTGGTCTGAGTCTATGACCACCTTATCCCTGGTATTAACTGCCGTATTTTTCTGTACATTATTTGGCGTACCCTTGGGAATACTCTGTGCCCGTAATGATCGAGTGGAACGTATTATTCGTCCAATACTTGATGCAATGCAAACCTTGCCCGCTTTTGTCTATCTGGTACCTGTTGTAATGCTGTTTGGCATTGGCAACGTACCTGGAGTATTAGTCACTATTATTTTCGCTTTACCACCGCTGGTACGCCTAACCAATTTAGGTATACGCCAAGTGCCGGCAGATAAAGTGGAAGCCGCTCAGGCGTTTGGCTGCACACCTCGTCAAATGCTATTTAAAGTGCAATTACCATTAGCCACGCCCACCATTATGGCTGGCATGAACCAAACCTTAATGCTGTCGTTATCCATGGTCGTGATAGCTTCAATGATATCTGTAGGTGGTTTGGGCCAAATGGTGCTGAGAGGTATCGGTCGGCTGGACATGGGTTTAGCCACTGTAGGAGGAGCTGGCTTAGTGTTACTGGCAATTTTTCTTGATCGGTTAACCCAGGCTATTGGAGAGCGGTCCGAAGCCAATAACACCCTGCACTGGTATGAAACTGGCCCCATTGGCTGCCTGGTTTACTTTTATCGTAACAAACTCAGGAACAGCTATGGCAACAAGTTCAGTAACAGTCCTAACCAATAAAAATAATAAAGCAACCACATATAGCCAAAGCGAATGGTTTTTAGGGGGCTAACCTGCTACTGCAAGGTTAGCGATAGCAACACTAATTGAAGTAAAAGTGCTAGCTGGGCCGTCGAGCGATGAGTTCCTGTAGCACTTTTATATAAATTAAGGCAGCTACCGCAAGTCTTGCCGTATCAGACTTGCACCCATGAGTTTATGTTTTTATAAATGATTGGGGGGAAGACAGTTTATTGCTCCTGCATAAACTGCATTCACACCATCCTTGGTGCTTAGCGACGACAACAAACCCTAAAAATCATTCGAGAAGGGTATAATAAATTAGGAGTTATCTAATGCAGTTTCCAATTACCAAGCTATCTTTTAACACTCTATCATTTTTAAAACAATTCACTAAAGCAACCATAAAAATTACGGCAATCACCGTATTATTTACCCTGCCATTAACTACCTCTCATGCAGCTGAGCAACCAGGTGAAGGTAAATCAGTTACTCCCATCTTTCCCAATATTGCTGAAGAGCGTTTTCGTGGTGAAATTGTTATAGCAGGGTTAGAAGAGCTAGGTTATGAAGTGGAAAAACCCAAAGAAACAGAATATGCAGCACTAATGCTGGCTCTTGCTTACGGTGATGCGGATTTTAGTGTACACCTGTGGGATATTTTACACGACAATTTCTACCAAAAAGCAGGCGGCGACAGAAGGCTGGTAAAAGCCGGTACTACTATCCCTAGCGTATTGCAGGGCTATTTAATTGATAAAAAAACTGCGAATAAATACAATATACACTCATTGGCTGACTTTAAAAAACCTGAAGTAGCCAAACTGTTTGATACCAATGGTGATGGCAAAGCTGACCTGACTGGTTGTAATCCTGGCTGGGGTTGTGAGCAGGTGATTGACCATCATATCAAGGCTTATCAATTAAACAAAACGGTCAGCCATAACCGGGGATCTTATTTCGCCTTAATGGCCGATACTATCGCTCGCTATAAACAGGGTAAACCGGTTTTGTATTACAGCTGGATGCCACAGTGGATTTCAGGGGTATTAGTCCCTGGAAAAGATGTGGAGTGGCTAGATGTACCTTTTACCAGTCTGCCAGGTAAAAATAATGACGTTAATACCCAATTTCAGGGCAAAAACCTAGGCTTTGCTGTGGATAAAGTCATGGCTGTTATGGGCAAAGATTTCGCTGCTGAAAACCCAGCCGCAAAAACGTTTATATCCCTAGTACAAATTTCTGCTAACGATGAAAGTGCTCAAAACTTAAAAATGCAAAATGGCGAAAAATCAGTTGCTGATATTAAACGCCATGCGAAAGAATGGATCACCCTCAACCAAACAACGTTTGATAGTTGGTTAAAGCAAGCACGCTCGGCAGCAAAATAATCACTTATTCACTGTTTCAGCCATACATTATTAACTTATGGTATAAAGTAGTGGGGTATTCTGCAGCTAAGGCATGGATGCCTTTTTAGCTCTTGATGAGCCAGGGATGGCACTTCAAGAGCGGAGGAAGAATATCCTACTACTTGATACAGTTAAAAACTCAAAATAAGATTTTTACCTAAAAAAATAATGTATCTATATCAATTTATACGTCAATTGCAATTTAGCGATATTCCTGATCATACACGGCAAATTGTCAGTCATTCATTGTTGGATATTATTGGCATCGCTGCTGGTGCTAGTCACAACCAAACCGCTCAACAAATAAAAAACTATGCGATAAAACACTATACCCCTACTCACCTTTACTCTCGCTTATTATTTGATGGCCGCCCCGTTCACCCATTAGGGGCTGCCTGGGCAGGTGGTTTTATCGTTGATAGTTTGGATGCCCATGAAGGTCATTTCACCTCGAAAGGCCATGCCGGGGCAACAATAGTACCTGCTCTAATAGCCTTAGCAGATGCCTACTGTAATCAAGGGCAGCAAATCAGCGGAAGTGAATTACTCGCAGCAATTACCATTGGATATGAAACAGCACTACGGGCAGGCATTGCACTAATGAATAGCACAGCGGAATACCATGCTTCCGGTGCTTTTTCAGGTATAGGGGTTGTCTGCGGTGGTGCCCGCTTACTGAATTTAAATGAACAACAGTTTCGGCATGCCCTGGGTATTGCTGAATATTTCGGCCCCCGTTGCCCAATGATGCGACTAGTTGATTTCCCCTCAATGTTACGCGATGCCCACGGTGCCGGTGCTTATGCAGGAATCAATGCATTACTGCTAGCACAAGAAGGTATAACTGGTGCCCCAGCAGAAACGGTAGCCATGAAAAATGTACAACACTACTGGGATGATTTAGGCAAACGCTGGGAAATAGATGCCCAGTATTTTAAACCCTGGCCTGTCTGTCGCTGGGCACAACCTGCTTTAACTGCCATCACTACCTTGATGAATCAGCATCCTGAAATAAATGCCAATAATATTGAAACTATCCGTATCGAAACGTTTCATGAATCTATGCGTTTACAAGGGCATTTTCCAGCCAATGCAGATGAAGCCCAATATAGCCTGGCGTTTCCTGTCGCCGCATTAATCAGTCGAGGTCAGCTGGGCCCAACTGAAGTAACTGGCGATGCTATTTATGCTGAAGATATTTTAGCTATCAGTCGTCGTATTGAAATTATCGAAGCAGATGATCTATCCGCATGTTTTCCAGAAGCAATGCTGTCACGCGTGCATATTTTGCTAAAAAACGGCCATCAATACAGCAGCCCAAATACACCCGCCAAAGGCGATCCAGCCACAGCAATGACCACCGCAGAGTTTCATGACAAATTCCAGTTGCTAGCAGCAAGCCAACTCCCACAATCTCGCATTAATGCCATTAAAGAAACTGTTACCAACCTGGAACAGGCCAAAGATTGCAGAAGTTTATTGCGGCAAATTCTAACTCCTTAGTGTCTCCTCAGAAAGTGTGCAGAGCTAGGTATCTGTCTATAACGGCTCACATGCCTTTATGTATGTAGCTTCTTCTTCACTGAGATGTTCTTTGCTTAACTTTACATTTTTATCAAAAGCAGCATGCTGTTCCTCTATAAAAAACCAAGTAGGGCTTTCTATAAGTTCTGGAAGGATCTTAATAAAAAACTGGTGTACACTCTTTAGATTTGGAGTGATCAACAATCGACGAGAGTATGCTTGCAGTGGCTTTGGTGAAATATATAACTTTTCTTCGAGCTTTAAACTTTTGATATAGAATTGAATTGTTGATCTTGGCAAGGTTATAAAATCAACCCGATTATTCAATAAAACATTTAAAACTATTTCTTCATTACGAAAGTTTTTTCTAAACATTAATTTATTTTCAACAAGGTCATCAATCACAATATAACGATGTCCAATAATAGCCCCTACTAACAACCCAGTAAGTGCATGTTTGTTTGAATAAGTAACTTTATTTGTTGCTAATGAAATAATATCCTGCTGATCATCAATGATTGATTGACTCCATAGATAATGGTCCATATTTTTATCATTAAAAAATAATGGACTAACCCAAGGAACAACACCTGCTTCCCCTTTGGAGAGATAGTAATTTATTCTTCTTTTGGGTATAAAATGTACATTAAATTCCATTTTATCTTTATACTTAATATTAAGATAACAAAAAAACTTGTAAGTTAGCCCATGATTGTTTTCTGAACTAACAACAAACGGAGGGTTTTGGTAGTAAGTCCAAACATCAACTGACTGCAAACTGTTTGCAAGCATCGATAAAGAAAAAACTGTAATAAAAACAATTATTTTTAGATAAATCACTCAACCCTCATGTTTGCATTCTTTTCAAAGCAAAGTATGTTTTCAATATTCACAAAACTTTTAAACAAGGTACCTACATGTATTAAAAGTGAATACTTTACTTGTAAGTTTATCAGACAGATTGAGATAACATACAACTATTTAAATCAATATACCCTTAGTTAAATATAAAGTCATCGCAAGCAATTTGATTAGTATAGCCAAACTCCTAAGCTAGTTTGCTTTTCTAACTAATTATTGATTTTTATAATAATCTGGGTAATCAAGTTATAGAGTTTGTCCTGTGCATAAAGAACAAGTGACCTCATCCCAAACACAGTCAGTGGCTGCTGATCAAAACTATTTGCTTTATATTATTTTTATCAATAAATATCGAGAAGTAGCTATTCATCACTTTAGAAAGCAATTATCTAAAGTGATATTTTTATTACAAAAAACAATATAAAAAATTTAAACATAGCCTTTATAGTTTGCTAGCCTAATACATTATTACCAATCTTTTTAGGGCCATTTTCGGCTAGGCACCTCAGCCAGTATCTTCTTTTCAATTTGTTGGTAAGCGCCAGATCGTTCATCAGCTATTTCATGAATAAAAGTAAATACTGGATCTACGCGTGGAACCGCTCGCTGTAGCTGAAAGTAATAATCAACGACATCATCTACAGAGTTGTCACTCATCTTAAAAGCGCTTAAATCAACTACAGCAATTGATTTATCAGTTGAACTAGATTTTGTATCATTTTTGGGAACTAGCATAAGATCAACTTTTTGTTTTGGATTACCAATAACAATATTAAAATAAGGTTCATAGGCATCAACTGCTGGAATAGAACGACAGCTCCATAAATGTGAAAGAATAGCAATGATTGAATGTCCACTCGTACTATCTGTCCAAATATAGTTATTATTAGAGCGAACTTTAGTGCTCCTTTTATTTTGTGAACGATAAGTGTTCCACAAATAATTGGTTATGGTTGTTGAGCCATGATTTAGTGTTTCAAAGTTCCGATGTAAATAATGATAAGCTCTGACCTTAGGCCTACTCATCAATACATTGAGTTCTCCTTTGCGTTTGTCGGGGTCATCCCCTTGCCGGAAAGAAGCCAGGTTGGAACTGCTAATATCCCAATAATAAAATATATAATCTCTTTCTTTACCCTGCAGCGCTGCACCTGCTCCATCCAGCACATCACGCCCCCTGTCTAGTTTTACCAGTAGCTTGGATTTATTATCTTTAATATATGGTTCATTTTTCAAAAGAAAATAGCAAATTGCTACATCGGTTTCTACATTTATTGTCCGTTTAGTTTCCTTTTCGATTTTCTTTATTGTTTTAACAATATAGCTAAAAAATCGATCAACCATTTCGACTTCGATCCCTTTATATTTCCAGTTAGTTGTCTTTTTATTACTGGTGGCAATTTTCTCACCATAGTCGACAACAACTGAAGGAGTTGAGCTGGGAAGTTGCCACTGCATTATTTTCAAATCATTGTTATAAACATACTCGTTTGAATAAGCAATTATTGCAGGTGGACATCGATAGTGCTCATCTAACAATACCCCCCCTTGTTTAATGGATTTAACTAATTCAAAAAGGTTTGATCCCCCTCCCTTAACACCTCTAGCTTGAATACTTCGCAAGTGCTCTTCTAACTCAGCTTCACGAAATAAATAGTCATCTATAATGGAGTTTTTATTAAATACAGTTTGCTTATCATCGCCAACCACCATTAGTTTTTTAGCACGATATAACAAAGGTAAAGCATCATCAACTCGACATTGCCCTGCTTCATCTACTACCACTAAATCAATCATATTTTCTTTAGATGGAAATAAAAATGGAACAGCTTGTTTTCGACAAATCCAAATTGGGAAACACTCCCAAAGTTCTTCTTGAAGCTCCTTAAGAATTGAAGCGCCACTCCCTGTATCGATTGTATTACATGACTTCAGAGATTCAACCAAATTAATAATTTTAGTTGCTCTATTAGTACTATTTTGCCTATTCGCAATAGCTTTTTTTGATATACTAGTCAGCTTAAGTAGACACATTTCCTTTATCAGCATATCTCTTTTTTGCTGAATTTTTGTCAACTGTTCAAGTTGATAATTTATTGAAACTTCCCTATATCCACTTAAAAAGTACTGACATATATCAAATGCTAAGCAGTGTTCAACCTCTACTTGGTTTGGATCAAGAAAATGATGTATCTGATTAAATTGTCGTAATACCTGATCAGGGTTTTCACAACTTTTAACTATAGTGATGAAATCTTGATGAAACAATAGCTGTTTTAAAAGGCTTTTCCAAACACTGATACAGGGATGCTTCAAAACAGCTTGTATTTTTAAGGTAACTGAGCCGGTTGATATGGCACCAAAACACTTTGTCCAGTAGTCAACTAAAAAAGAGTTAATATATGACTCTACTTCAGTTTGAAATAAATTGAAAAACTCATCTTCGGTTTTAGGTTTTTCTTTAATAAGTAGCTGCAAAATATTGATATGGCCTGAAACTACAGATTCCAGCTCATTAATACTCTCCATCCTAAACTCAAAGTCTGGATAGCATGATGCATAATTGCTGTTCAGCATTTCCCGCCGTAGTTCTATAAACTTACTAGCTAATGCCAAATGTTTTCGATAGCTTACCGACTTATTGGCTTTAGAAAGATCACCTGATCCAATAAATGTTAAAAATGCTGTTAAATCAGATATATCATCATGATTACTTGGATGGAGATTTTTAGGTATAATTTGGCTTTTACGATTTACCAGCTCGAAGCTTTTATTCAATACTCTCCCTATATTTTCCTTTACCTCCTGGTATTCTGCATCCAACTTTCGAATATCTTCTAATATTTTAGGGTTATCATGTGGCCAATCCTGCTCACGGGACAGATCCATTGCCAACATTTTTGAAAGTTTATTTATCCACAGTCCAAGATCATCAGTGCTTGAAGGAACTTCATCAATAACCTTAATTGCACTTTTCCATAAGTTCATCGTTTTTACTGCTGTTACAGATGCAACGTCCTTACCCACCAAATACTCTTGTATTTTTTCATTAAGTGCATGAATTGCTGCTTGCTGATCGCTTACAATTAATAGTTTTTTATTAGAATTTAAGCAGTGTATCAACAGATTTCTAATGGTAAACGTTTTACCTGTTCCAGGTGGACCTTCAAGTAAGACAAAGTTATGGTCATTCAAATTTTGAATTAATGCCTTCGAGGACTTAGTCAAAGTTCCTGGACTAAGAGGAGTAGAGCAAAATTCTTCTACATTTATATTATTAGTTTTCAGTTCAGGATTAAGAAATTTACCTAATAAGGAAGCATAAAACCTATGAGGATATTCATGAGCAGTACGTTGAATCTTCTTCAAATCTAGGTCTAGCGCCCTTGTTAAAGGTGATGGATTACGTTCAGCCCTATATAACACCACTGAGCCTAAATCACACTCAATACCAATAATATTGAGATTTTCAATAATCCCTCCCTTACCATTTTCTCCTCTTTTACCTATTAATATTTCACGAGTTTGTCGAAAGACATCTTCACTATAGGGCAGTTGGCGACGAATAGATATATTATGAAGTTTTTTATCAATCTCTATTTTCTGAGAAAGCAGTGTATTAAAAAATGAATCAAGCGGCTCACTCTTTTTGGAGTCTGAAAAATTTTCAATAAATACTGATAAACTAAGATGGTTAAGATACACATCACCATTTTCAGGAGGGTAGACATGTAAAAATCGTCCAGACTCTTCAACCTTTACATTCATATAATAAAGAGGAAAGCTAAAACTTTTTAGTTTTCCATTTTTCTTAAAAATAGCAGTAAATATTTCAAAACCCAGTAGATGCTCTGCATCTCGATCAGCCAGCACACCTTTTCTTAGGGATGATGCATCCTCTGATGTTAACTCACACTTATAGACTTTCGCTGTATGCGATTTAATATCACCAGCCAATAATGGTAATGGACAGCTTGTCTTGGTTATCTTAACAGAAGGTAGTCTTGCCTTATTTTTTACTGGACGCTTGGCCTTCTTGGCAGAGGATGCCCCAAATAGTGTATCATAATCTACAGTGTGGTTTTCCTCGGTATTACGTTCACCTAGCTTTCTTTTAAATTCTAAGTTTTTAGTATCTGCCGTTTTTTTAATCCCACTATTTTTTTGAGTTAAACCATTTTCAAATGAAGTAGGATCTGTTGTAACAGAAATCACATGATTTTGTGCATCCTTTTCAAGAGGAATATAATCCCCCATTTCAATCAGTGTATTACGCCGAACGGATAAACCACTGGTTATACTTTCACTTCCTTCATTAAAAGTGAATTGAAACAGTTTATGATAATCAATAATCCTATCAAAGACACCATTTGGGTGATCCAACCCAGCATCGTATAACAGCTCAACCACTGTATTAACAGCTTCTCTATAAATATTAAAACGACCTGCACTATTCAGATCAACAATAGTTAAGTGTTCTAATGTATTGGCTGTATATTCAAAACGATAGTACTCTGTATCCTTAAAATATAATTTTTCATCGATTTCGATGTCTTGAGCAGCTACACTCTCCATTTTTTTATGTAGCTTTACTAAAAGGGCTCTAAACCTATCCATGAGATAATGTGGAATAGCTAAGCGATCATTATTACTGCTATTGGTGAGTAAATAGACAAAAGAGCCTGCTTTTGTTTTATAGCGCTTTACAACAAATCTATTTTTACGATCATATTTTGCAGAAACACCCTGCTCTATATTTTTATTTGTTAAAAATCGCATTGATTAACACACATATTATTTAACAAGTAGTGATACTCGACGATTATTCGCTCTAGCAGCTTCCAGGGCTGCTCCTTTTTTACCATTAAAACTATTTATTGGGCGGGTACTCGCATACCCTACTAGTCTTAAGCGTTTTTCAGTAAAGCCAAATTGAAGCAAGAAGTGAATAACACTACTGGCTCTGCGACCACTCAAAGACCAGTTTGTCTCAAGCAAATACTCATTATTCATTCTATAGTAACGATGCAAAGGCGCATCATCAGTATGGCCTTCTACATCAATCGTATATTTTGTGGCTAATATACTTAATAGGATTGGCTCTAAAGAATCCAATGCCTGAGGCTTTAAATTTGCACTTCCAGTTTGAAATAATGCTTTAGTATCCAAAACCAAGCGTATACCATCTTTAGCCATTCTTACAGATACACCAGATACATCAGGATCATCTTCAACAATTTTGGCTAAGTTATTGCTTAGCTCCACTAAGGTTCCTGCAGTATTACCAGTGACACTTGTTTTAACTTTTTCAAATGATCCAACATCCACTTGGCTTATTGAAAGCAGCATAACGAAAAATACACCCAACATAACCATCAGGTCACTGAAACTAATATAGAAAGCTGTTTTACTTTCACTATCATCTTGTGAGTCAAGGCTAAGATCTAACTCAGACATTCTCATTTAGGATCACTCTCTTCAGAGTAAACTTCATCATGTGATTCAAACTCTGATTGATATTCTGCGTCTTCGTTTGGCCCTGTATTCGCTAAAAATTGAGCGTCAATACTATTTTCTTCGCGCTTAATTAAAATACCAATTTTATTTAAAAGCTGTTCATGTGCAGCTAAATAAATACTATTATGATGCTCTAGTCGTCCAGATAGTGGGGTAAATACAATAGAACCTAAGCCAGCCCCATAAGCTGTCGTCATTAATGCTAATGACATTGATGGGCCTATCTCGCTTGGATCATTAAGAGACCTTAACACACCTATCAAACCAATAACGGTTCCAAAAAGGCCTAGTGCAGGAGCAATAATGGCTGCCCTGCGAAGAATATCAACAGAAACTTTGCGTTTTAAAATTTGATCTCGAATTCTTGAAGTAACAAACTCATCGATCTCTTCAAAAAAGAGCCCTTGTTTATGCATATATATAATGTCATTTAAAAGCTCTCCATTGATGCTTTCACCCTCACGCAGCTCAGTTAATTTACCATTTGCTATAATTGTTCGATCAAGTTCAATAAGTGTATTGGTAATTTTTCTTCCCGGTGTACCAAAAAAAGAACTAAGCACCAACTTTAGACTAGATGCACAAGACCTGAAGTCAAATTGAAATAAAATACTAGCAAAAGTACCGCAAATTACAATCAGTAAAGACCTTAGGTCTAAAAAAGTATTAATATCTTCTTTCAGGCCTAGGGCATAGCCCACAGCAGCAAATCCACCCAAACCAATAATTAAAGCAAAAGGGTCAAATTTTTTACTTGTGGTGTGTAAATACTTTTTTAAGTTAAGTCCTTCCATCTAGCCTTCACCGTCTATTAACTGTCACTACTCATTTACGTTCACCATCCACTTGATTGCTTTGCTCATTCATTGGTTTTACCTTTTCCAGTTTTGCTATTTGAAACTTTTGTATGGTTTCCTGAACGCTATCAGTATGCGGCTTAATTTCAGGGCGCAATAGAGATTCAAACCTTAGTGGTTTACCCTTCAATAGATAGATCAATAGGTGGTCATTATTTTTTAACGTTCTAAAAAAATTATACTCAACTGAGTTTTTTGCTTTAATTAACCATGTATTTCTATTTTCATCGCGAATCTTACATATACTGTTTTTCACTAGGATTACCTTAGCCAACTGTGGCTGCAAGTGTTTTCTCTCCTTATTAAAAAAGAAACAACCTAGTGTATTACCTTGTTCTACATGCACCAAACAATGATCGCCAGCTTCAGGCAAAATATCACACATAAACAATGGTATATTTATTGTGGTTTTTCCTGACTTGACAATAACCATTCGGTCTTCAATATTAATTTCACGTACTGTTGCCCGAAATACATTTGAAGGCAGATAGTTTTGACTTTCTAACGTCTCATTGGCTTTTTCTACAGATTTTACAGCACTTTCTAGCTGACTTTGCATCAAACGTAGCTGCATCTTCAACGATCTGTTTTCAGCCTCAAGTTCCTGAATTCTTTTTTTACTTTCTGCTTCTCTTTTTCCAACAGAATCTTTATTTGCCTGACTACCTTTTAAGTCGGCAATAATTGATTCATAAGACTCAATTTCTTCATAAAATTTACTAAGAGTAGGCCCTACTGATGTTTTCTGAGGCAACCTAAATTGAATACAGTGAATGAAACTTAATGGTTCATCAGGATCAGCAAACTCATCGTCCAGCTGTACCGAAGTGCCAATTTTAAAATCATCCATGCATGCCAGTATATTTTCCAGGTTTAAGGAAAATCCATTAGCACGCAATACTTTTTCGATGACTTCTACAGGGTGTTGATATAGAACTTTGTCAATAGTGATATAAAACAACTGCGTTTCATCATCTATGGACGCTGACGATAAACTTGTGGAGTAAATAGCTCTTGATAGATCTACTTCATGCTTTTGTGAAACAAGAAGATTAGATTTTTTTGAAGAGATTTCTGTCAATGGATCATTTACCGTCATACCGCTTATTTGGTGGTGTATAATGCTATACTGCAACACTATTTGCTGTGAAGTAGAACACAGAAGCAGTCTCCAAATATTAAGACCACCAGTTGCGTATTTAGTAATAAAAGTTAAATGATATAAAAACGACAGATAGAGTAACAAGAAGAAAAAATAAAACAGTATATACTCAAAATTAAGGCTATTTTTTTAGACCCAACCATCGAACAATTTAACTTCATTAGCTTATTGCTATAAATAGTTTAATAACTATTAAGTATAGGGAAATCAGATGTCATATTCTATATCATCTTGTAAGTACTTTAGCTTATTATATTGGTTCATAATAAGTACTAACGTTTTTGGCAATGATATTCCTAACAGCAAAGATCACCCGTTAGTTACTCGATATCAAGGTTCAACAATTAGTGCTTACAAGCAAATTGCCTACGACAACTACATTCTACCTATTAGTAAATTAACGAAACAGAAATATAAAGTTCAAGAGAGTCTTTCATTAGAAGGTAAAATTACTAGAATTACATACACGTTACCTCATAACCGCTCAAGTTTAGAAGTGTTTAAAAACTACCAAAATGAGTTATTGTCTAACAACTTTAAAGTTATTTTTGAATGTAATAGCACGACATGCGGCTCAAGTTATGACTGGTCTAATCAAGTATTAAGTCGAGGTTCTCGACTAGCAGGTAAAAATACTTCTCAACGTTTTTTAGCGGCAAAATTATCTCAATCTGATGGAGATATTTATTTAGCATTATATATCGTAAGACGTTCAACTAAACAGCTGGTAGCCCAAGTGGATGTACTAGAACAAGCACCTTTACAAACTGGCATGGTAGAAGTAAACCTTGATTACTTAAAAGAAGAGTTAGAACGCAATGGTAAAGTGACGTTATATAGCTTATATTTCGACCTCAATAAGGCAACACTAAAGCCAGAATCAACTCCAACTCTGCAAAATATTGCTTTATTATTGAAGCAAACTCCCAATCAAAAATTTTATGTAGTTGGTCATACTGATACAACTGGCTCACTTGATTACAATATATCGCTTTCCCAACGACGCGCTGAAACTGTTGTAAACACTTTAGTTAACCAGTTTTCAAGCAGTAACCATCAACTACAAGCTCACGGTGTTGGACCATTAGCACCTTTGGCTAGTAATTTTCATGAAAAAAGCCGAAAAATAAATCGTCGAGTAGAGTTAGTTTTACAGTAATAAAATATACGTTTTGAACACCCTCTACTATGAGGCTCACTCTACTGACTATTATTTTTCTGTTTCTTCAAATTGACCAAGTCTACTTCCATGGGTTGAAATTTTGGACGTTTTTTTACTGGCACCGAAGGAGTAGTGCCAGTTTGAGGCACTTTTTCCACTTCTCGAGATTGCTTGTTTTTGATCTCACCTGTTTGAATATCTATCGAAAATGTTTCTAACTGCCCATTGTTATAATAACGACTTCGCTTAATTTGGTTATTATGGATGATATCCTGTTGAATGAAAGCATTGTCAGTTATTGGTTGATTCAACTCATGTGGCCTGTTTTCAGCATAAGCTGAAGAGAACAACAATGGTAACGAGTTAAATGCAATAGCCTGCTTATTAACTGGCATAGGAAACCATTGGGAATGAAACCCATATTCTGCATATATGTCGCCATTCTCGTATATAGACATTTGCATAACAACAGTGCCAGAATCAGTCTTAATAGAGACAGGAACAACTGTCAAAGGCAATTCTTGAAAATGGGCTTTAAACAATTGGGTATTAATCGCTTCTGCTTCAGTGCTAGGGACATTCAAAATAGCTTTATAGATATCAACAGCAGAGTTAATAAGTGCAGGAAATACCAGCAAAACCCCTGTTAGCCCAATTACCCAAGCTTTAGCTTGCTCCCATCTCGTAGGCCCCGCACTTTCTGTGCTTACAATATCATCACTCATATCCAATTCCTTTTGGTACTGTACAATAGTCATTCATCGACAGTACAATAATACTTCGCCGACCAGCTGTCTGCATTATGTCGTATACACTACTAATAATAAGATGATAGCCTGAGGCATCACAAGTTTGTTTAAGCCATAAGCTCAATAAACGATCAGATTTCTTATATTTTAGAAACGTTAATGAAACTTTACGATTTTTTATCAACTCACAACATCAGCTTTGAGCAGTATCAACACCCACCATTATATACATGTGAAGATGCTAATATTTTAGCTTCACATATTCCAGGAGATAAAACTAAAAATTTATTTTTACGTGATCGCAAAGGCAAGCGGCATTTTCTGATAATCGTAAATGATCATAAAACCGTCGCTTTAGATAAGCTGGCTGCTCAATTAAATGTTACTAAGTTAAGTTTTGCTTCTGCCGAAAGATTAAATCAATATTTAGGTATTGAGCCTGGCGCGGTTTCGTTGTTGAGCTTAATAAATGATCAAAACCAATCTGTAGAGCTGCTAATAGACAAAGACGTTTGGGCTTGCTCTACCATGCAATGCCACCCACTGATTAACACTTCAACGTTGGTAATATCTATGCATGCCATAGAGAAATTTATCCGAGCAACTGGTCATGAGCTCCAACTAATATCAATACCTGAATAACACCATTAGCTTAATAGTTTACTTATTGCCTCTGCTAACTCTTCATCGTGAGCCATCAATGGTTTTAATCGCTCTGCTCGTAACCATAAAATATCAACTAAAGTCATTGCTCTATAATCGCCAGGACTCACACCAGTTAACAGTGATAATGCTGTAACATGCTCTCCCGGACCTAATACTTTTTTATATTTCTTACCTTTATGCTCTTCTTGTACTTGTACTGAACCACGGGCAATAATGCCTAACGCAGCAAAAGGCTTTCCTTGCTTTAAAATCCACTCTCCGCTGCTATAAAGACCATGCTCCATTGCATTATTTAGACTATTGCGAGTGCCTTCCGATAAATTTTTACACCAAGATAACTGTCCTAGCAATTGGTCTGGCGTAAATGGAGCAGAAAAGCTTGACATTTTTTGCAGGGTTTTCATCCTTGTTTCTACATGCTTTATCATCCGTTTTGCTTCTGGAGAATCTAAAACTGCCTTTTTAAGTTGTTCACGAATAACTGCTCGTTCACGATTTAATAATAAACGAATAGCAGAGTGGGTTTCCAAAGTATGAACAATTTCTGGAAAAGTTTCTCTTAGCTGCTGAATATACTCAAGTGTTTTCTTTTTATTTTCTTGTACAAGTGCATTAACTTTTGCAGCCTCTGCCTCATCAGGAGCCAAGCTGCTAATATGAGTCTCCAGGGTATCTTGCGCTTGAATAAATCCTCTGGCTATTTCATAACCTAATGCCAGCCGAGAAAAACTAACTCTAAGGGCTAGTTTCTTTAACCCCTTAACATTGCGCAACATATGCAATAGAGGAGGTGTGTCCCATACTTTATATAGCGACTCCCTAGGAGCAATAACCGGCTCACCATCTAAGGCGTGTTCTACTGCTTCGACTAATTTATTGGTTGACTGCTTGCCTAATGTACCCTGCTCAAACTGATGCCAATAATGGCGACGTTCAGTTTCAAGTAACCGTCTTCTGAAGGCTACGGATAAGTCTGCATCACTAATGCCTTCTGACTCTTTTTCTGGTTCTTTTATTTCAGTTGGCTTTAATAAACCTGTAGTATGTTTCACTCCATCCCAATCAGCCCCTTTTAAAAATTCATTTTCCACTAATGCAGGCAACATGGTAGTCAATTCTTCATTAATTTTAGCCTGAGCTTTGTCAACAGTAGCTTGTTTAGCAGGCGGCAACCGGTCTAGTTTCAGTTTTTTTAATACCCAGCTCATACTGGCACCATTAATTAAAATAGTGAACACTACAATGCCTGCACAAAGAAATAATATTTGGTCTCTTATATCTCTTGGTATTATGTCATCCTGAGCAATAATTAACGCTAATGCCAGTGATACAGCTCCTCTTAATCCCCCCCACACTAATACAATGGCTTTTTCTCGGGTGATTCCTATACCTATTCGTTTCAGCAATGGCATAAATATAGTAACGGCAAGTGCACGAATTAGCTGAATACCCACATATAAAATGACTAATGCTACCCAGGCATTAATGTCATCTAAATGAACTCTCGCTGCAATTAATACCCCGACTAATAAAAAGATTAATGTATTAGCAATATGAGCCATCATCTCCCAAAAGTTGTGAAGAAACTCTGCTACCTCTGGAGATATTCTGGTTCGGCCAATGCCCGCAAACATAAGTGCTAACGTAACAACAGCAACAATACCCGAGACATGCATTTGTTCTGCTGCAAAATAGACTAAATATGCTGTAGCAATAGACAGGGTGATTTCTATCATTGGGTCATTAAACACTCGACCAATCCAAGCCATAACTAAAAAGCCGGCTAAAATTCCCAAAATTAACCCTATACTAACCACCCAGATAAAATCACCAGCTACACCCAGTATGTTATCGCTCTCTTGTCCACCAGCAGATATCACCCAGCCATAAAATAATGAGAAAAAAACAATGGCTGTACCATCATTCAATAATGATTCACCTTCAATTAAGGTTTCCAAGCGTTTTCGCGAACTAACATCTTTTAACATGGCTACTACTGCGACTGGATCAGTAGCACTGATCATTGCGCCAAACATTAAACACAATGCCCAGCTCCATTCCCATGGAAAAGTCCATTTAGCAAGAGCTGCAGTAAGGGTTGTAGCTACAATTAAACCGGGTACAGCTAATAATGCAATTTGTGCAAAAATTCTTCTAAATAGATGAACCTCAAGAGAAAAAGCACTCTCAAAAATTAAAGTAGGTAAAAATAAAAATAGAATTAAATGAGGGTCAACTTCTGCTACTAACTTAAGTGTTCCGTCCAATAACGGGCTATACTCGGCAAAAAAGCCAGTCCGCTGAATAAGGCCAAGTCCCAAACCAATAACAAGCAAACAAACAGAGTAAGGCATCTGCGTGCCTTTAATAATATTCCGTAGAGCTGCGCCTATTAGCAAAGCAATAATAATAAAAACTAATACAGAGATACCTGTGTCATACTGCATGGGCACATCTTAAAAGTAGTAAGCACTAGAATTCAGTACTATTGTTATATCTATAGCTATATTAGCTAAGGTATCTTCTTAATTTAGCTATGATTAGGCTTAAGCAATTAACTACTTGCTAGATTAAAAAGTAATTAGCATATTAAGTGAAATATCTTAAGTATTTTATTAAGTTAACTTATGATGAATTATTCAGCACCCGCAGATAAATTTACTATAGAAGACAAATATCAATTAATTAGTACGATTAATGATATTTGTTTACTTTTTTTAAACAGTAAACTGACCAAAGCTGATTTTCGCATAACGACTGAAGGTGCCTGGCCAGCCAATGAAGGAATGGACCTACCTTATCTTCATTTTGAAAATATACATAACCCACAAGTTAAAACAACAAGATACATAATTGAATCAAAAGCTGTTTTTAATTTTTTTCACCAATACCCAGAAATAGCAGATGAGATATTTAATTATGAGCTAAGAGCACTTGCCCGTAGCTTTTGTGTTCCAGGCTCTGTTTGGCATTGCCTGGGTTTTAGCTACTTTTCATTTGATTTTTTATTTTCATCTCGAATTAATGAATATTCTCGACAAGTTAGTTTTCCCCCAGACTATCAACTACTTACTGATAAACAATTTCCCTATTATGCTTGTTTGCAATTAGTAGACGAACAGCATACTGGTGTAGTACTCGGTAATCAGCATAATCAACTGGTATTCAAACTCTTTGAAGATTACAAAGGTGCAGCTCCTGAATGGTTACCAGCCACAGGAGCTGAACTGTATGTTGATGACACCAGCCAGAATACCATCGTACTTTTCAAACATGATCTACTGCTAACACCAGAACATGCTGTCACAATTCCCGATGCCATTAATGAGCTGGTTGCAGATATCTCTGAAGAAGCGATTAACGCACACTTCTCTCACCTGCTTTTGAACTGTACGCCACATAAACTCAATATCACCGCAAAAGCCAATAATGTGGTTCCATTATCATCAGCCAAAGTGATGGAGCCTCAAGTAGTTAAAAGCGAAAATGAGACCACTACTGAAAAAGACGAACCAACAACGGAAGGCCTGTTAACAGTTTTTATTCTTGCTATCTGTCTGGCAATATCAGCCTTCCTTTTTGAAACTTACGCTCTGTAATTTAATAACAAAGCTCAGTAAAATAGCCCCCTTTCATTTGAATATAGCGTTAAGTAATGGCAACAGCACTAATTTTTGATTCCGGGGTAGGTGGCTTAAGCATCTTGCAAGCAGTATCACAGCGGTTACCACAACTTTCTGTGGTCTATGCCAGTGATAATGCAGCTTTTCCCTATGGCACTAAGGATGCTGACTGGTTGCAACAACGGGTGGTTGAGTGTGTAAGTACCATTAGCCAGCGTTGCATCCTGGATATTATTATCATTGCTTGTAACACTGCCAGTACTATTGTCCTACCTAGTTTACGTGACTGCTTTGAGATCCCTATTGTTGGTGTGGTACCAGCCATTAAAACAGCAGCCCAGGAAACAAAAACCGGCTGTATAGGATTACTTGCCACTCCTGGCACAGTTACTCGCCACTATACGAACCAGTTGATTCAAGATTTCGCCAGTCATTGTCAGATAGTCAAAATAGGCTCCACTGAGCTGGTTGAGCTGGCGGAACAAAAATTACGTGGTGAGCAGATTTGTCTCACCCAGCTAAAAGCTGTTATCCAGCCGCTAATATTGCAAACTGAGACTCATCAAACACAAAGCCTTTCATCACATCGACCTGACCAGGTAGTACTTGGTTGCACTCACTTTCCTTTACTAAAACAGGAGTTAGAGCAGCTTGCACCCGGTATAAGTTGGGTAGATTCAGGTATAGCGATTGCCAACCGTGTTGCCTCGTTATTGCTAACAGGCAATGATGCTATTAATTATTCTCTTAACTCTGAAAATCACCAAAGCCAAGCTACTGGCCACACAGCTTTATTTACAGAAGCTAATCAGCAAATAAGTCGGTTAATCCCAGCATTAAAGCAGTTTGGGATTGAAGAAATTGACTATTTAAACCTGCCTGTTTAATAAGCTCTCGAAAACAACCTGAGCTGCTAAATTTTAAAACTACCTACTAGTTGCTGCAGCTCTGTTGATTGCCTACCTACCTCTTTACAAGCTTGTAAAGTTTGCTGCAAACACTCTACCGAATCCTGGTTTAAGTGGTTAATATGGGTTATTTCCTGATCTAATGTACCCACAACTGAGGTTTGCTCTTCTGTTGCAGTGGCAACAGATTGGTTCATACCATCTATTTCACCAATCACTGCACTGACTTCATTCAACATATTGCCAGCTTCATTCACCACATCCACACTTTGTTTACTATACTCCTGGCTTTTATTCATGGTTTCTACAGCGGTATGGGCACCACTTTGCAACCCTTCAATCATGCTATGGATTTCTTGGGCAGATTCTTGCGTACGGTGAGCTAACCCTCTTACTTCATCAGCCACTACTGCAAAACCACGCCCAGCCTCGCCTGCCCTGGCCGCTTCAATTGCCGCATTTAAAGCAAGTAAATTAGTTTGTTCGCTAATACCTTTTATAACTTCTAATATCTTGCCAATGTTTTCAGTATTAGCACTTAGATTTTGAATGTGGTCACTTGAACTGGTTATATTACTCGACAACTGATTAATAATTTCAATAGACTGGCTCATCACCGTTTTGCCTTCTATTGTTGTATTCTTGGCCTCAGAGGCTCTGTCAGATGCAGATGCAGCATTTTGTGCGATTTCATGTGCAGCAGCACCCAGTTGATTAATTGCAGTTGCAATACTAGTGGTTCGGTGTGCCTGTTCATCAGACTTATTCATGCTGGTTTCAGTCCATGATAATACCTGCTGAAACAACTCACCCAATGCTCCACTGGCTTGAGCAACATTTTTTATTGACTCGTGAATTCTGCCAATAAATAAATTAAAGTTTTCAGCAAGTTGACCTAGCTCGTCTTTTGAACTGACTTTCAGTCGTTTGGTTAAATCCCCTTCTCCTGCTGCAACATCACCCATTGCAATAGAAATATCGTCCAATGGCTTTAATACCACTTTCATCATAAAGTTCAGCAGCAGCACAATTAACACGATACCAAAAATTATAAAAAAAACAGCTGACTGCATAAATTGATTAATGGTTTCAAATGCTTTATCTCGATCTACTACTAAACCAATATACCAATCCACCGTTTTAATACCTGAGATTGGAACAAGCATGGTTAGGGCATCCATGCCTTCTACGGTTACCTGCTGTAAATCTTTATTTTTAATATCAATGGTATCCCCACCATATAAGTCCACTATATTTTTTTCTACCCACTCAGCTTTTGGGTGTATAATAATTTTTCCTTCTCTAGTGGCCAGAAAGGCATAGCCCAAACCACCAAAGTCTTCCTTATTAATCATGTCTGAAATACTTTTTAAGGGAATATCGCCTGCTGAAACACCAATAAAACTACCTTGTTGTGTTACATTGCTCACCGCTGTAATGAATAATTCTTGTGAGTTAGCATCTACATAAGGCTCAGTAAATGTATTAACCTTTTTTTCTTTGGCCAGTTGATACCATGGCCGTTTACGTGGATCGTAATCTGCAGCACTAGGCTTATCATTGTTATCAACAAACTTACCATCTTGCTCCATACCTACATAAACTGAATCAAACTCACTCGACCAACCTGCCTGGTCTACTATGGCCCTAAGTGTCTGATCATCAGCAGGTTTATCTAACCTTTTCGCCACTGAGTCGACTATTTGCAGTTTGTTATTCATCCAGTCTGAAATACTATTGGCGGTTAACCCAACCAATTGGCCCAAGTCATTCACCAAGTCTGACTTGGTTTGGTTTTTTATCAATACATATTGAGAGCCGCTAAATCCAGCAAATGCGACTACCATTACGGCTGAAGCAGCAACGAGTATTTTGTGGGTAAATTTCATAGGTGGCCTGTTTACTCACTGTTCAAACATCACCAAACTAGAACCTGTAGTACTTTTTAAGCCATATCGCTATAACTCAAACAGTATCCACAGCCTATCTAGACAACTTGTGCAGAAATCATTTTTAAGAGTAGCTTAATAAAACAGAAATGCTGTAAGGAAACTGTATGAAATAACTGCCTGCTTTTTTGTTATAATGCGGCCACCTTAGGAGATGGTATAGAAGATCGCTATGAAAAAAATAACCCAACAGGACTGGGAAGCTCGTGTTAAACAACTCACTTTTCCTTCCCAAGCTTTTATTAATGGACAATGGCAAACAGCACAAGAAGGAGGTCATTTTAACTGCATAAGCCCAATTGATGGCCAAGTGCTCACCGAGGTAACCAATTGCACCCAGGCCGATGTAGATATAGCCGTTACTGCAGCAAGAGATGCCTTTAACCAACAAGTATGGTCTGGATTACCCCCCACCAAACGTAAAAAAATACTACTCAAACTGGCTAAGTTAATTAATCAGCACCAGGAAGAGCTTGCTTTATTAGAAACCCTAGATATGGGAAAACCCATTAACGACAGCCTAACAATTGATATACCTGCAGCGGTTCAGTGTTTTCAGTGGCATGCAGAAGCCATTGATAAAGTATATGGAGAAATTGCACCCACTCCTGCAAATACAATAGGCTTAATCACTAGAGAGCCTGTTGGGGTAGTAGGCGCTATTGTCCCTTGGAACTTTCCGTTGGTAATGGCTTGTTGGAAGGTCGCGCCTGCATTAGCAACCGGCAATAGTGTTATTTTAAAACCATCGGAAAAATCGCCACTAACCGCATTAAAATTGGCAGAATTAGCCCACCAAGCTGGCATTCCTGCTGGTGTATTTAGTGTACTACCTGGGCTGGGTGAAGATACAGGAAAGCCCATAGCTCTTCATCCTGATATTGATACCTTAGCGTTTACGGGCTCTAGTCGTACAGGTAAACAACTATTGGTGTATGCAGGCCAGTCTAATATGAAGCGAGTATGGATAGAAGCAGGTGGTAAAAGCCCCAATATTGTTTTTGCTGATGCTCCTGATTTATCCATTGCAGCCAAGGCTGCGGCTGCGGCCATTTGCTTTAACCAGGGTGAAGTTTGCACAGCCGGTTCTCGGCTGTTAGTAGAAAGCAGCATTCAAAGCAAGTTTCTTGAATTAGTGCAACAAGAATTATCAAATTGGCAGCCAGGCCACCCACTAAACCCAGAAACACAAATAGGAGCTATTGTTGATCAAACCCAACTACAAACTATTTTAAACTACATCCAACTAGGCAAGAAAGAAGGGGCTCAATTAGTCGTCGGTGGTAGTCAGTGTTTACAAGACAGTGGTGGTTTATTTGTAGAGCCCACTATTTTTGGCAACGTATCAAATAGCATGCGTATCGCTCAAGAAGAAATTTTTGGCCCAGTATTATCTAGTATTGGTTTTAGCTCTGCTGAAGAAGCAATCTGCATTGCTAATGATAGCCAATATGGACTAGCAGCAGCAGTATGGACCAAAGATATCAGTAAAGCCCATCGGGTAGCTAAAGCATTACGGGCAGGATCAGTTTGGATTAATCAGTACGACGGTGGAGATATGACTGCTCCTTTTGGTGGTTTTAAGCAGTCAGGCAACGGCCGCGATAAATCTCTCCATGCTTTCGATAAGTATACAGAAATTAAAGCTACTTGGATCAAATTATAGTTTTATCCCCTCATCCTAAGCTTCTCCCACAAAGAAGCCATGGCAAAAGAGGAATTAGATGGACACCTCCCCCTTTTTTAAGGGGGAGTCAGAATTGAGCCGCTATTACCTTTTATAGCCTTTTACAAAAAGTAGCTTGATTTAAAATTCATCCCATTCGCCATCATCTTCACTATGGGATCGAGTTATTGGTGGGTACTTTTTAGACATTACATGCTGCTTAGTGGATTTTTTATAATGATTAGCTGGTATATTTTCTGCTCCAGTTGAATGCACATAACTGATATCACTCTGTTCAAGCATATGTGAATTAACATCTAAATTAAAAAATCTCATTAACCTATTCATTTTTTCTGCATGATCTTTCATGCTCATACTCGCTGCAGAAGACTGTTCCACCAAAGCGGCATTTTGTTGAGTCATTTCATCCATTTGTGCAATAGCAGAATTGACTTCATTAATGCCAGACTCTTGCTCCTGAGCACTGCAAGTGATTTGATCAACCATTTTACTGACTTTATCAATCGCCTCAATTATCTCAGTTAAAGTATCACCGGACTTCTTCACCAGCGCTGTACCATCGTTAACCTTAAGCACACTATCACGAATAAGGCTTTTGATTTCCTGCGCAGATGTTGCAGAACGCTGAGCCAGGTTACGTACTTCTGCAGCTACGACCGCAAAGCCTCTGCCATATTCACCTGCCCTAGCAGCTTCAACTGCACTATTAAGTGCCAACAGATTAGTTTGAAAAGCAATTTCATCAATTACTCCAACAATATCTTCAATTTTTTTGCTAGCGGTATTAATATCTTCCATCGCAAACACTGCCTGATTAACCACTTCACCGCCACTTTGGGCTTTATTTTTAGCCACTATAGACATTTGGTTGGCTTCACGCGCATTTTCAGTATTACTTTTTACAGTGCCGGTCATTTCCTCCATACTAGCGGCAGTTTCCTCTAAAGAAGAAGCCTGTTCTTCGGTACGTGAACTTAAATCCTCGCTACCTTGTGCTATCTGTTGGGCACCTGAAGCAACTGCCTCACTGGCAACCACAATCTCACCAATTATTTCAGTAAGACGTTCAACAGTAGCATTAGCATCTCTTTTTAATTTGGCAAATGCACCTTGATACTCCTGATCAATTTTCTCAGTTAAATTCCCATTAGCCAAGGCATCTAATATTCTAGCGGTATCATTAACCACTTGTTCCGCAATACTAACTAGTTTATTGAGCCCTACACTCAATACTTTAAAGAAGCCTTGTTTATCTGTTTCTTCAATACGCTTAGTCAAATCCCCATTAACTGCAGCCATGACAACACTATCTATTTCTTGCTCAATGGCCACCTCCTGAGTGCGATCTTTCATCTCCACTATAGTACCCAGCCGCTCACCAGCTTCATTAAATACAGGGTTAGCATAAATGCGAATTGTACGTCCACTAACTACAAACTCATTTTTAAAAGTAGTTTTTAGCTCTTTAATTAGTTTGCGTTGATAAGCAGGATTTTTATGAAATATGTCAATACAGCTACCTAATATTTTATTAGCATCAAAGCCACTGATTTCCTTTTTGAAATAAACCTCTAGGTTTTTCATCAACCTTTCTAAGGAATTATTTACATAAACTATTTCGAAATCATTATTTGCAATCATCACATTAGAATTAACACAGTCAAGCGCTTGTTTTACTCGAGTTGTTTCGTTCATTTGAATATGTAACGTTTCAATGTTTTCTCTCAATTTTTTCTGCAAATCTACTAATTTAGTTATTACTGTACCCACTTCATCTTTAGACTGTATGGACTCAATATCTCTCTCATCATAATTACCCACTCTAATATCATCAAAAATAGTCAGTACAAGATTAAGGCCATGATTAATAACGCTATTTAACCACCATGCAAACACTAATGCTACAGCCACTAATGCAAAAATAATTAATAACTTTTCTACTCTTTCTGCTTTAAGCTCTTCTAGTCTTAATGAAAGTAATCTAGAGGTATTTGAATTTATTTCTTCTAAGAGTTGCTTCGCTACCGCAATTACTGATGAGCCTTTAGCAAAAATTTCTTCACCAGTTACATCACTGCGAGTCTTAATGGCTTCTGAATTTAGTATATTCCCATCAATTTTTTGCAGAAAATCATTTACTGCAAAAACCATTTCTTTTTCAGGATTATTTAAATTTCTCTTAAGAAGCTCATCGTTAGTATTGTTGTATACTATTGCGAACATCAGTTTACTTCTATTAACTCTCGATTTAATATTCCCTATAAGCATTTTTAATCTAATTTTTTGTTCTAGCGTTAAGGCATTATTAGTTACTATACCTGCTGCCATCCCCCTAAGCTGACCCAGTTCATCTATTAAAACAGGCAAGCTATTCACAGCAATATTAAGCAAATAGTTATTATCAATTGAAGGATCTAATAACAACTTAGATTGAGTACTTACATCAAGTATCAGGCTTTGAATTTGCTTTATTAATCGACTATGCTCATTAAAAGCCAAAGCAGCTTCTAGATCAAAAGCAGTAAGTTTTAAGCTTTCCCACTCACTTTTTAATGTTGATAACTTCTGATTAATTGATATTATCGAACCATATTTAGTATCAAGTTGAACTAATGTATCAAAAGCGTTAGCTATATCATTTCGTGTAACGTGGATTTGTGATCTTAAGTTTTTATTACCACTAAAATATGCATTTGTCAATCCACGATGTCTAGCCAAGTGCATTTTTAAAGGATAAATATTAATTAAGTAGTCTTTACCAATAAGTTCTCTTTCAGTGAAATCAATTCTAGCATTCTCTGCATCAATGAAAAACTTCAATAATATTAAAGTTGGAATAAGTAAAATTATAGAATATATAACCAACTTAAAAGCTATCTTTAAGTCTCTCACCCACTGAAATATTTTTACCTTACCTAGCATAGCAGCTATCCTCCTTGACTATTAACAAGGTTAGCTAACCATTACCTAGTGGTCCATGCACAAAGTAAGGTATAATTTAAAGATATTTATATATTATAAAAAGGTAAGAAACGCTGTATTAATTTGCGCCTAATAAGACAAAAGACCAACTTAAATAGTTGATTAAAAATAAATTATTATTTCTGAAAAAGTATACTAAAAAATAGATTAGTGGTGATAGCACCACTAGTAATTAATTATAAATTTAAGCAAAAACTATTGATAATTTATACAGCTTCTTGCACTACACTATCTTCTTCTTGAGTATCATTACTAAACTCAATACCAATTTTAGATTCGAATATTTTAAATTGATCTAAACAGTATAGCCCTGACTCACTTCTTATTAACATTCCTTTGATATGCTTAGCTATTTTTCTAATTTCAAAATCCTGTGTCTCTGCTTTAATCAGGTTCACTATTTCACTACTTAGTAAAATTCTTGAGTTGAACTTTTGCTTCGCGATTAGCTTAACACTACTTTCAATGGCAGCGCCTGACATTGAATTGTTAGCAATCCTAAATTCCCCGTAAGCAGTACTACTATGGAGCATATCACCAAAACTAAACAAAAGCCCCTGTATATGCTCTAATGCAAGCAACTCGTGTAATACTAATAGCTTAATGTCATCTTCATTATATTCATGATGAAGAGGTCTAACTCTAACAATAGCACCTTTTAAATTATAACAATAAATATTTAACTCTTTAGAAACATTATGTTGAAAAACTTGCTTTACAGCTTTCAAAACGGCAGCATTCTGATATTTTTTTATAATTGAGCTGAGGTCTATATACGTTACTACCGCATCATTCATCATAAATGAACTCCATTTAACACTTTTGTTATGTTAGTTATATTAATTTCCTTTAACCTACTTACTTAACCTAACTTATTTACTTGCGTTAAGTATGTATTAACCTCTATAGACCTTCCTTAGTATTCAGACATTGATTGCTTCCATACAATTTTATACTGAAAAAAACCACATAATATAAACATGTTTTGATGTATTTGAATTGCTTAGCCTTAGTGCTCGACTATTTTCTATAAAAGTATACTACGCTTGAGCTTTTTACTACTAATCTTCCTGACACTACTTCTAGTATACTACAACATTATCAAGGAGCTTTATATTAAGTCTCCTCAAGATCAATTATTCTACTTCAACAAGGCAATATCAACTTTTACTTTATTATTTATAAATTACAATATTTTATATAACAGCACACTCAACCTTTAATTAACTAAAATTTTAAAATAGACAATAATTATTGAAACACACTAACTATCCTGTAATATATATAAAAGCAGTCCTATAATTATAGTATTGCCATGTACTACTTCAGCGATAGTATATTAATGTCATTTTTTATTAACAATACAGACAGTTATAGACTAATTCTATAATAAACTCATATAGTTATACATGTATAATTTAGTTTAATATTGGTACTATATTGCATGCAAGATAAACTTTTATTTATTTTACTAGCAAATTATTCACTTGTTATAACAATATTTATAGCACTCGCATTAAAACAACTTAATAAAATCAACAAAAATAACAAAGACTTTCTTTCACATAAATTTCATACAATTGAGAAATATCTAAAACAGATTTTAGATGAAACTTCTGATGAAATTAGTCTTAATGGTGAATTAAATACTAAAGACTTTTTAAGCCAAAAAATATCAAAACGACATATTTTGTTTCTTAGAAGATCACTCATCCATGCTGAGTTGGAACTTGTTCAGCATTCTATAAGTAATGAGAAAATTTACTCTATACAAACCGAGTATCACTCTTTGATACAAAGATTACATAGAGAGGTAATCAGTATAATAGAAAGTAAGCAAGTCGATTATATTACTTATTTAAGTAATCAATTACAGCTATTAAATGAACAACAGACCTATCATGGGAAAGTCAGCCTAACCAACTGTTCTATTACAGATCTTACATTACAAAACTTTTTAACTTTCAGAAAAGAGTTAATTAAAATAGAAAGCGCCGGATTAAAAAGAAAACTAGAAAAAAATAATTTTCATCACTTTTTGCATGAAAGATATAAAATACTGATTGACAAACTACTATCAGCAAATAGCAATTTCGACATAAAAAAAATTAATGAAAGTTATGCTGTAAAGTTAGAGAAAAAATACAGTAAAGACATCAAGTCATATCAAGACAAGATAAAACACCTTGAAGACTTAAAGAGTTCTTATGAAGCAATCATTAACGAGCTCAATGCTAAAGAAAACATAAAAATTGATGACAGCGATATTAATAATGAAATATTACAAAATTTCTCCGCAATAATAAAAGCATCAAATGAGAAGATATTAGCTTTAGAAGAAGACATTAAAAAATATGAAATATCAATATCAGAAATAAATGCAAAAAATGATCGGCTTAAGAAAAAAGAGCACGAAGGAATAGATATTGAGGATATCGAAGAAAAGAAAATGCTGCATGAATTTTTTGAAGATATAACAAAGCTAACCAAAAAGATTAATGCCTTAGAAAATGAGAAAGTAACTCTTCAGCAACAAATAAAGGAAAAGAATAAAACAATTCATTCTCTTAAATCATCGGACTATAAACAAGCATATGAATCAGCTATTAGCAAGCTTAAAATGTTAAATCATTCGTATGAAGAGCTTGAAGAGATGTATATTAAACTACTTAAGCAGCATCAAAATCAAAGCTCTGATATCAAGAAAGTTAGTTAACGAGCACTAATAATAAAGTTTATTTTTGCTCGCGAACAATAATTCCAAAGAACTTTCAAAATATCAAAGCCCTTGACTAGATTACGCAGCAATCCAACTTCGTTGCCCTGTAAACCTTGCACTTAAATAGTCCATTTGGTCGCCTAAGATATTACGGTTTGCCAAATACATAAACTCAAATATATTTGGTTCAAATGGAATAGCCAACAACTGCATACCTGCTTCTTCTGGTGTACGCCCTCCTTTGTATCCATTGCAACGCTGACAAGCAGCGACTACATTTGTCCAAACATCAGCACCGCCTTGTACACGAGGGATAATATGATCGCGAGTTAACTCACGATCTGAGAAGATTTCTCCACAGTACATGCAATGAAATTCATCACGTCTAAATAAAAATGAATTACTTAGTGCAGGTGTAAAGCTTTTCTTTTTATAGTTACCATCACAAGCAATTATAGGTGCTAAAGTTAATTCTGAGCGAGACCCATTTTGGTTGAGACCACCTTTCAGATTAAAGCTTTTTTCACCTAAAGACCATAACACTTGTTGTTTCACATATAAGGTAGCTGCTTCATTTTTTGATAACCAGGATATTGGCAAGCCTGATTTATTTAAACGTAATATCTTCATTGTCACTACTCACAAGTACTTCAATTATCTTCACCAATAGAATGGAATGGATTTATAGTGGATAATTAATTTCATTTTATTCCGCAATATATTTAAGGGTACAGACACATCTACCTTATTGAAAGCTTAGCTTTTGCTTTCATTCAGGCATAAAAAAACCCGGAGTTTGTTAGCCTTCCGGGTTTTATTCTAAAAGTGCTCTAAGACTGGCTTGTTACTTTTAGGTATGACCTTAGAAGGCTTGGGCGCCTCCTAAAGTTAGAGACGCAATTACTGGTTTAGTTCCAGTGATAGCTCATAGCTACCCTTGCTGTCGCCTATTGTTAGGCAGCGCGTGCTGGGTAAATATGAGTTGTTTAATGTTATCTGTTGCATTTCGCTTTGCATCTCAGTTTGAAATAAGTCAATCAATGTTTTAGGTATCTTAATACTGTCAATAATAATGTCAAGCCTTTATGACACGCTTTTTACTCTACTCGATATCCAACCCCATGAACGGTTTTGACCACTACAGGGTTTCTAGGATCCACTTCTATCGCCTTGCGCAACTTTGATATATGCTGGTCAAGGGTACGGCTTGATGCAATATAACCACGCCCCCAACAATGATTAAACAGGGTATCTCGATCAACCACCTTACCTTTTTCTGTATACAATAAGCTTAGGATTTTGATATCCCGTAAACTCAGGTCAATTACTTGTTCTCCCCTTTGTGCTCTCAATTCATCTGGGAAAACTTCTAAATCAGCGATAGTAAATGATTTCTCCTGTTGTGTTTTTATATGTGCTCGCAAATATCGTCGGGTTACTGCTCTAATCCTTGCTACAACCTCTCGGGTACCAAATGGCTTCATAATATAATCATCAGCCCCTAACTCCAGGCCCAACACCTGATCAATTTCTTCCGATTTTGCTGTAATAAATATCACGGGGACGTCTTGATTAATCTGTCTAATTTCTCTGCATAGACTATAACCATCTTTTTCTGGCATCATGATATCTAATAGAATTAAATCCGGCTGTTCCAACTGAAAATACTGCCAGGCTTGTTGACCGTTTTCTGCAAGGATACAATGATAGCCTTCATTGCTAAGCAAGTCATTTAATCCTTCCCGAATAAAGGTATCGTCTTCTGCTATTAATACTTTCATTTGGTTACTCCACCGAATTTTAGACCGGGGATATATCGATACTTAACACAAAGCAAGCACCAACTTTAGATTCTATAAGTTTAAGCTCTCCTCCATGAAGCTTGGCTAACTGCTGAGCAATAGTCAATCCAATGCCTGTGCCACTAATACCATCGGTTAGTTTTGAGCTTACTCTATAGAATGGTTCAAAAATTTTATTATATGCAAAATCAGGAATTCCAGGGCCGTAATCTTGTACAGTAATTTTACACTGATCACTCTCTAGCTGTGTAGCCACACTGATTTTTTTCCCTTCATGAGCATACTTTTCGGCATTGCTAAATAAATTATTTAGTATTTGCTCTATTATTCCCTTATCAAAGTATACAGTTTTATCTGCAGTATAACTAACTTCAAATTGCATTCCTTTATTATGTAAGGTGGCCTCAAAAGCTAATATGGTATTTTTAACACACTCATCAACCACTCCAGGGGCTTTATTTATCTTAATGGCATTTCGTTGTGCTCGTGAGAAATTAAGTACATTTTCAATTAAGCGCGAAAGTCGCAAGCTTTCCCCTGTAATCACTTTTAAATACTTATTATGTTGTTGATCTTCTTCATACAGCTGGTCAGTTAATAGCTCTGCATACATTCGTATATTAGTAAGAGGTGTTTTTAATTCGTGAGAGACTTGATTAACAAAACTCACTCGCTGTTGGGCTTGAAACATTTCACGTTGCTGTTCACGGTAAAAGTAAATACCCAAACCAATAAGAGCGATAGCAAAAGCCAACAAACCTGCTAAGCTACCAACCCAACTTAGTTTAGCTAGTGTGGATTTATTAGAGAAATAAGCTATTTTCCAATTCGCCAGTGGTGGTGACAAATAACGGGTTCGTAATGCTTGCTTACCTTCATCAATACTATAACTGCCCCATTGATACAAAGTATTTGATTTATCATTTAATAATCTAATAGAAGACTGGTGTAACCCATTATTCTCGTAGGTTGCATCGGGTAACCGGTTAATCAAGTCAGACAACATGCGCATACGGTTCAGGTCAAAACCAATCACACGGTTAGTTGAGTCCTTTACCCAGTACAATAAACGATTATGACTACCAGAATACCAACTAACCCAACCACTGGATAATATATCAGGAGCAAAACTGGCTACTACTTTCTTCTGACTAACAGGGCTGACAAATGCTTCCAATTTAGCATCACTTTCGCTGGCAACTTGTACTTTTGTCATTTCATCCTGACTTACTAAATTTTGGAATAATTCAGAGTTACTCCATATTGGTTTCGTCTGATTAATAAAACTTTGTTCTTTACTTGATGCCATCCCATCAGGAGGAAAAGTTATATTATCTGAATCTGCTAAGATAAAAATATTTTGCACTAATGGCGAATCGTATAAATAATTTCTTACTTGATGAGTTAGTTTTGACTGCTGAATATTAGCCAGTGTTTGATAGTCTGATCGTAGTTGAATTTCCAGTTGTTCAAAGTATACAGTCAGTTCCCTTTCAACGGCTTTAAGTCTTGAGTCTATTAGATTTTGTGCTTGGTGAGCTTGGACAATCCGTTCGTTTTTCTGTAATTGAAAACTGAGCCAGGCAAGAATACAGATAGGAAGTAAAATAAGTAGTGCCAATACAAATTTTATTTTCTGTTGTGCGGTGAGTTTTTTCATTTCACTCCTTTGAGAGTAATGCAACACTACTTCAAATTTAGTTCCCTCTCCCAATGGGAGAGGGAACTAAAAATACCTTTTGTAACATCCTCCTTTGGATGAGGGACTTAATTAAACTAATAACTCTGCTGTTTTGCCCGCTTATACTGCTTTTCTTTCAACAGTTTACGGTTCTTATTCCAGTCAGCTTCTGACTCCAGAGCAGCTGCATCTTCTAGCACTTCTTCCTGTTGTTTTTTCAGCTTTTCTGATTTCACTACTTTTGACTCTTTTGCTAGATAATCTGCACTTTGTTTAAGCGCGGCTTTTGCTGCAGGGATATTACCCTCATCACGAAGTCTAATGGCTTCCTGAGCGGCTTCATTCGCTACTTGCTCAACAGAGTCTTCATAGACATCTTTATTAATTGATTTTGTGACTTCTTGTTTAGACTTTGAAAAGTTTGCAACAACCAATCCTGATAATGCTTCCTGTTTTTTATTCAGCATATTGTTATAGCTGACTTGTACTGAAGCAATGTCTTTTTGTTGACCAGATTTTCCTGGTGGCACTTCTACTTCTAAGATCAGGTATTTTTCCTGAGTACTATACAACTGATTAAGCCGAGTTCTTACTTTATTACCAACTACCTCACCTTCTCGACCAAGAATACGAATAGGACGCACGCCATTTGCACAATGAATTTCAATATTTACCCCTTGGGCAATCACTGACAGCACATCACCAAATTCACTCTGAAAAATTTTGGCCAAATCTTGTGCATTTTCTACAAATGCATGGTTACCATCACTGAAGCCAGCTAATTGCGTCATTAAGTCTTCGTTGTAACCTAAACCTAACCCTATTGTAGTAACACTGATACCTTCCTTAGCTAAGGATGCCCCTAACTGACCTAACTCAGAAGGAGACTGAGGGCCCACATTTGCCAACCCATCAGACAATAAAATGACCCTGTTGACTCGATTAGCACTAATAAATTTACGTATTTCATCCGCACCTTTACTCACCCCGGCAAACAAAGCTGTTGATCCATTTGCCTGAATCTGTCGTATCATATCGGCAATATTCGCTTTGTTGGTTACTTTAGTTGCAGGAACTACTACACTCACCGTCGTGTCATAAGTCACCACCGAAACAATATCATCTGGTCCTAGTTGATTAATTGCCATAATTGCTGCTTCTCTGGCATGGCGAATTTTATTACCCTGCATAGAGCCTGATTTATCCAAGACAATTGCAATATTCGTTGGGGTTCTTTTAATTAGCTCTTGATTTTGTTTAATACCTGTTAATGAAATCTTAACAAATGCTTTTTGCGCTTTATCTGCCTCTAATACAGGTGTAGCTAAATCTACAGAAAGGTTTACTGGATTTACTTTTGCATTTGTTACAGTTGCTATCAACATTAAACTACTGACCACACCAATGGCTAGCTGTTTAAAACGACTTACTTTCATGGCTACTCTCCTGATTGCTTGGCTGTTACCTTCCACTGTAATTGCTAAGGCCTTTGCTGTGGTCAGACAAAAGTAAGTGATATGTAAAAAGTTTGTAAAAGCTGTCGTAAGCCTTTACCGACAGCTTTTTAGAAGAGTAGCAGAGTCAAGTACCTAACCAGAGCACCTCATCAGGCCATCCCTTTACACACAAATTGTTATATTATAACATAACAATAAATCACTACTTCCCGTAGCCACTATAACCTCACCAAAAATCAGCTTACCGAGACTTAACATGGAGAAAGTAATAAACGTCCAAGCAATTGCAGACAAAACAGCGGTGGGCCTTTCAATAGTTTGCATGGTGCATTGCCTGCTATTACCCATTGCAATGGTGACATTACCAGCACTGTCTGTGGTTTCACTGGAAGATGAACTATTTCACCAACTGCTACTCATCGGTGTTTTGCCAATTAGCATAATTGCTTTAACCATAGGGTGCCGAAAGCACAAACGCTGGAGTAATGTTTTTTTAGGGGCTTTAGGCCAGCCCTTTCAAGGTGATTTTTTAGCCGCTTTTAAAAGCCTTGCTGTTGAAATATGGGGCTGGATTTTTATTTGTT